>NZ_LVCU01000056.1:0-602 GCF_001647185.1 Rhodococcus sp. EPR-147 | reverse complement strand
CGAGATCAAGAACGGCCAGCGCAAGCAGGTCAACCGCAAGGTTCTGCCCGGCTACATCCTGGTCCGCATGGAACTCAACGACGAGTCCTGGGGCGCGGTGCGCAACACCCCCGGCGTCACCGGATTCGTCGGTGCGACGTCGCGTCCGTCACCGTTGACCATCAACGAAGTCGTCAAGTTCCTCATGCCGCAGGAAGGTGCCAAGAAGGACGCGAAAGCGACCGCAGGCGCAAGCGACCAGAGCGGCGACACCACGTCGAAGCCGACCATCGAGGTCGACTTCGAGGTCGGCGAGTCGGTCACCGTCATGGACGGCCCGTTCGCGACTCTCCCCGCCAGCATCAGCGAGGTCAACGCAGAGCAGCAGAAGCTCAAGGTGTTGGTATCGATCTTCGGCCGTGAAACCCCGGTCGAGCTCGGCTTCACCCAGGTCTCCAAGATCTAGAAGCCGCGCGCACAGACTTGCAGTAGCAACCGCAAGAAACCCGAGCGAATACAAGGAAAAAGAAATGCCCCCGAAGAAGAAGAAGCTAGCCGGGATCATCAAGCTTCAGATCCAGGCCGGTGCCGCCAACCCGGCACCGCCCGTCGGCCCCGCATTG
>NZ_LVCU01000055.1:0-3970 GCF_001647185.1 Rhodococcus sp. EPR-147 | reverse complement strand
ATCTCGGTCTACGAAGACCGCACGTTCGACTTCAAGCTCAAGACTCCTCCCGCTGCCAAGCTGCTGCTCAAGGCTGCAGGCGTGGCAAAGGGCTCCGGCGAGCCGCACAAGACCAAGGTCGCCAAGGTGACCATGGATCAGGTGCGCGAGATCGCCAAGACCAAGCAGGAAGACCTCAACGCCAACGACATCGATCAGGCCGCGAAGATCATCGCCGGCACTGCTCGCTCGATGGGCATCACGGTCGAAGGCTGATTACCAGCTCTCTGCAGTAACCGAAGTACACGTGGGAGAGCCGGCCAGGCTCGTCAACCACACTGAACTCGAACGAAGGACAGCAAGACATGGCAAAGCGCAGCAAGGCCTACCTCGAGCAGGCCGCAAAGATCGACCAGGACAATCTCTACTCTCCTCTCGAAGCCGCCAAGTTGGCCAAGGAGACCGCGTCGAGCAAGTTCGACCCCACCGTCGAGGTTGCAGTGCGACTCGGCGTCGATCCCCGCAAGGCGGATCAGATGGTGCGCGGCACCGTCAACCTTCCCCACGGCACCGGCAAGACCGCTCGGGTTATTGTTTTCGCCGCTGGTGAGAAGGCTGCAGAGGCCGAGGCAGCAGGAGCCGACGTCGTCGGAGCAGAAGATCTGATCGAGCGCATCCAGGGCGGTTTCCTGGACTTCGACGCCGCGATCGCCACCCCCGATCAGATGGCCAAGGTCGGCCGCATTGCCCGTGTCCTCGGACCGCGTGGCCTGATGCCGAACCCGAAGACGGGCACGGTCACCAACGATGTGACCAAGGCCGTCAACGACATCAAGGGCGGCAAGATCAACTTCCGCGTCGACAAGCAGGCCAACCTGCACTTCGTCATCGGTAAGGCCTCGTTCGACGAGACCAAGCTGGTGGAGAACTACGGCGCAGCGCTGGACGAGATCCTGCGTGCGAAGCCGTCGTCGGCCAAGGGTCGTTACGTCAAGAAGGTCACCGTCTCGACCACCACCGGACCCGGCGTCCAGGTCGATCCGAACCGCACGCGCAACCTCCTCGAGGACGACGCGAACGCGTAATTTCGTATCTGCGAACGAAGGCCGGTCTCCCCAGGGAGGCCGGCCTTCGTCGTAGGGTCTTGCCGAGGATCTAGGCCGCGTTCGCGCGAGCGAAGTTGGCCAGGACGATGCCGCTGATGCGGTCGAGCAACGCGGCGGGTAGGTCGTGGGCCATGCCGTCTATCAGCGTCAGCTCGGCACCGGGAACGGCGCGGGCGATGGCCTTGCCGCACGACGGTCGGACCAGTCTGTCGGCGGTCCCGTGAATGACGGTCGTCGGCGCGGTGATCTTCTTCGCGTACGGCCGCAGGCTGCCGGTGCCGGTGATCGCAGCCATCTGCCGCACGACGCCCGAGGGGTTGTAGTTCCGCTCGTACATCACCTGCGCGATCTCCAGTTGTTCCTCGAGCGGAGTGCGGAAGCCGGGAGAGCCGATGGTGGACAACGTCTTTGCCGAATGCGCGATGATTTCCTCTTTCGTGGCGTCCTTCCCGACGCCACCGAGCAGGGGCAGCAGGGCGCGTGGGTCCGGCGGAGGCAGGAACGGCTCGTTGGTGCTCGAGAAGAGAATGCCCACCGATTCGGTTCGTTCGGGGTAACTACCGGCGAAGACCTGAGTGATCATGCCTCCCATCGATGCACCGACGACGTGCACGGTATCGATGCCGAGGTGATCGAGTACTCCTACGGCGTCGGCGGCCATGTCGACGATCGTGTCGGGCACGTCGGAAGACATCCCGAGCTCGTGTCGGATCATTCGGAGGATCTGGGATCCCCGCACCTTTTGCCCGGTCATCTTCGTGGACAGTCCGATGTCGCGGTTGTCGATGCGGATCACTCGGTATCCCGCATCGACGAGGCGGGTACAGAAATCCATGGGCCACAACGTCAATTGCGCGGACAGGCCCATGATCAGCAGGACCGCAGGGTCATCGACCGAACCCATGTCCTCGTACGCGATCTCGACGGAGTTCGCCGGCGCGATGCCTTGTTCGATTCTCATGATGTCGTTCCTACCAGCCCGGCTCACCGAGTATGGGCACCACCAGGTAGCTCGGGCTTTCCGGGTCGATGCTGATGTCCTGTTTGCGTAGTCGAGTGCGCAGTAGGTCCGGCAAGATCGGGATGAACCGTGGTGTGTCGGTGGCGAATACGTCGACCCGGAGTCGGTGGCCAGTGGCGATGACGGCCTCGGTGGTGAGAATGTCGATATCGAGAACGATGGGTTCGCCGATGGGTACCGGAAGCAGCGCCGCTTCGGTGAGCGGGTGGTAGGGCCGGGTGTAGTCGCCGTTCGGCGCGAACAAGGAACGTTCGTCGTCCACGGCTCGACGCGAGGCCAGAAGAGCGCCGTTGCTGAGCACCGTCGAGGTCCCGTCGGGAGCGACGTCGCAGATCATGATGGCCCACAACGCTTCCCGTGCGTGGCAGACCACTCGAAGATGCAGATTCATCGGACCGGACAGAACGGCGTCCGACTCGGCCGGACCGGTGGTGAAGGTGACTGCGGCACCTTCGGCGAACCGGTTGTCGTAGGTGAATCCGCCCCCCAACACTGCCGTCACGCCGGCGAGTACCTGGGTGGTGTCACGCGAGACGACGGCCCGCAACGAGGGCCGCACCGTCAGGATGTCGCGGGACGTGGCCGGTTCGGTCGTGAGGCTGCCGTCGGCTACGGCGTGGGCTGCCGTTCCTGAGGGCGTCGCCGACAGGTACAGCCTGCGTGGTTGCGCCCGCGGAGCCGGAAAGCGGCCGTGCGCAGTCCAATTGCCGCCCTGTTGACGCAACGTGACGGGGCCGTAGTTCTCGATTCCGTTGTCGATGTCGCGTAGCCACTTGTCGAACCAGGCTCGCTCGAGCATATCGAGACGCGGTGGAAAGCCCGGTTCGCCGAACCCGATTCCGGGGTTGCCGTGGTACCCGTCACCGACGAGCAACTGCTTCGATCCGCGTTCGAGGGACAGCCGGTTGTAGATGTCGGGGGCGGAGCCGCCGAAGATGTCGTGCCAGCAGCCGTACAAGAATGTCGGCACCGCGATGTCCTCGATGGCGGCGTCGATGGTGTCGTAGTACTCGTCGTCGTAGATTCGTGAATCTCGTCCTGTGACAAAGCCTTTGGCCAGATCGAACAGGTTGGTGGCGGGGGACAGGGTGCGATCGCGGAGCCAGGTGAACGTGTCGATGCCGCCGATGGCCGGTGCCCACTTCAATGCGTTGACGGCGGTGAGCCACAGCGGGATGAACGCCGAGGTGGCCCCTCCGGTTGCGAAGATCTCGCGGACGATGTCCACCGAGCCCTCGACGGCGAAGATCGCGTCGAGCCCGGCGGGTTGCTTGGCTGCGGCCTGCAGCGCATTGATCGCCGAGTACGAGATGCCGGCCATTCCCACCCTGCCGTTGCACCAGTACTGGCGTCGGGCCCAGTCGATCACCTCGAGGGAATCGAGTTGTTCGCGGGTGCCCAGCACGTCCCAGGTGCCCGAGGAACTGCCGGTGCCGCGGACATCGACGATCATCTGAACGTACCCGCTGCGGACGAGGTGCCGGTTGACCGACAGCAGGTCCGCCGCCCCGCCTGCAACCACTCGGGTGCTCTCGGTGATGCCGTCGAAACGGGTTCCGGTGAGGTCGAACGCGGACGAGAAGGCTCTGATCGCACGACCGAGAACAGGGGTCTCGAGGATCGTGTCGATGCTCTTGATCAGCAGCTTGTTGTACGGCGTCAGATTCAGGACGGTGGGAAAACTCCCCGTCACCGCCTTACCCGATGCGTCGGCGGGGCGGACGACGTACGCGCGCAGCGCTGTGCCGTCGCTCATCGGGATACGAACGTTCGCCGATACCGACACTCGCGGATACCGCGGTTCCTCGCGCACGATCGCCGCCCACGCCGCTGCCGCGTCGCCGCCGCTGGGGTCGCGTACGGG
>NZ_LVCU01000054.1:0-8913 GCF_001647185.1 Rhodococcus sp. EPR-147 | reverse complement strand
CGACCACCTGCAGGTTCTCGGCCGTCGTCAGCTGGCCGAACGACTGCTGACCCTGCGGCACATAGGCGAGCCCGCGAGCGACGCGGGCGCTGGGGCGCAACGCGCTCACGTCCTCGCCGTCGAACAGAACTTTGCCGGAATTGACCTTCAGCAAGCCGACCGCTGCCCGCAGCAGGGTGGTCTTGCCGGCACCGTTGTGTCCCATCACTGCGGCGACACCGTCGGCCGGAACCGTCAGCGACGCACCGTGAATGACTTCGCTGCGGCCGTAACCGGTACGTACATCGACCAGTTCAAGCATGACCGGCTCCCTCTTCTGCGATGTGATCGAGTTCCTCGCCCGCAGCCGCGGTGCCGAGGTACACCTCTTGGACCTTCGGATCGGCCTGTACCTCGGCCACTGTGCCCTCGGCCAGGACCCGTCCGGCTGCCAACACCGTCACCGAAGTGGCGAACATGCGCATGAAGTCCATGTCGTGCTCGACCACCACGACCGTCCGCTCACCGCCGATGCGCTGCAGCAGCTGGCCCGTTTCCTCGCGTTCCTCGTGACTCATGCCGGCGACCGGCTCGTCGAGCAGCAGCACGTCGGCGTTCTGCACCAACAGCATTCCGATCTCGAGCCACTGCTTCTGACCGTGCGCGAGAATTCCTGCCGGCTTGTCGCGCTCGGCCGTCAGGCCGATGGTCTCGAGTGCCTCCTCGATCTGCGGCAGCACCGATCCTCGACGACGCAACATTGTCAGCACCGACCGACCGGACCCGGCGGCGATGTCCAGGTTCTGCAATACCGTCAGATTCTCGAAGATGCTGGCGGTCTGGAAGGTTCGGCCGATGCCCAGGCGGGCGATCTGATGCACCTTCTTGCCGAGCAGTTCCACGCCGGATTTGGTGACCGAGCCGGTCGCCGGGACGAGGCCGGTGATGGCGTCGATCAGCGTGGTCTTGCCTGCGCCGTTGGGCCCGATGAGGAAACGCAGATCGCCCTGCATCAGCGTCAGATCGACGTTGGTGTTGGCCTTGAAACCGTCGAAACTGACTGTCAGGTCTCGGACTTCGAGGTACTGACTCGACATGCCGGCGTTGCCGCCGAACGTGGGTTGTGGACCTTCGACGTGGATCATCGCGTCAGTTCCTTCTCTGGCTCTTCGCTCGGTTCGGGTACCGCTTCGGCTTCCTTCTTTCGTTTTCGCAGCGCGAACAGTCCTGCGATACCGGCGGGGAAGAACCCGACGACCACCACGAACAACAGTCCCTGCGCGTACGTCCAGCCCGACGGGAACTGCTCGGACAGCGTGGTCTGAGCCCACGCGACTCCGAGCGCGCCGAGGACCGGACCGAGCAGGGTGGTACGACCGCCGATCGCGACACCGATGAGGAACGCGATTGACGGGACGATGCCGACGTCGTTGGGGGAGATGATGCCGACGATCGGAACGAACAGCGCGCCTGCGAGACCCGCGAAGAACGCGGCCGCCACGTAGGCCACGATCTTGACGTTGGCGGGGTCGTAGCCGAGGAACCGCACCCGCTCCTCCTGGTCGCGTACCGCCACCAACAGTTCGCCGTAGCGCGAGTACATGAGCTGGCGGGTGATGGCGACGACGACGAGGAGTACGCCTGCAGCGATGAAGAACAGCATCTGCTTGTTGGCCGGGTCGTTGAGGTTGAACCCGAAGAAGGTGCGGAACCTGTTGAGGCCGTTGGATCCACCGGTGGTCTGCTGTCCGATGAGCAGAATCGCGAAAGCCGCGGCCAGTGCCTGGCTGAGGATCGCGAAGTACGCGCCCTTGACCCGACGCTTGAACACGCCGAGACCGAGCACAAGCGCCACCAGGGCCGGCACGAACAGAATGCCCAGGATCGTGGTGATCGGCGAGGTGAACGGCACCCAGTACGAGGGCAGTTCACGGATACCGGCGATCGACATGAAGTCCGGTACGTCGTCGCCGCGGAGATCGGCGTCGGAGATCTTCAGATGCATGGCCATGATGTAGGCGCCGATACCGAAGAAGACACCCTGACCGAGGGTGAGCATTCCGCCTCGGCCCCATGCCAATCCGATTCCGACGGCCACGATGGCGTAGCAGATGAACTTGCCCAGCAGGTTCAGCCGGAAGTCGCTGAGGACGGCCGGAGCGACGGCGAACAACAGAATCGCGGCGAGCGCGAATCCCAGTAGAGCGCCGCGCTTGGCGATGAACTCGCTCATACCAGGCTCCTTGTCTTGACGGCGAACAAGCCCTGCGGTCGGGCCTGCAGGAAGATCACGATGAGCACGAACACGATGACCTTGGCGATCGACGCCGTGGTGCTGTACTCGATGAACGAGTTGAGAATTCCGAGAGCGAAGGCCGCGATGACCGCGCCCTTGATCTGGCCGAGGCCGCCGACGACGACCACCAGGAAGGCGTCGATCAGATAGCTCTGTCCCACAGTGGAACTGGTGGAACCGATCAGGGTGAGTGCGACACCCGCGACGCCGGCGAGTCCCGAGCCGAGGAAGAACGTCGAGATGTCGGTCCTGCGGCTCGAGATGCCCGAGGTCTCCGCGAGATCGCGGTTCTGCACCACCGCGCGGATGCGTCGACCCATCGCGGTCTTCTTCAGCGCGATCGAGAGCGCGACAACGACGACCACCGCGAGGACGAGGATGAAGATTCGGGTCTTGGGCACCACGGCACCGAGGATGTCGACGCCGCCGGTCAGCCACCCCGGGGACACGACGTTGACCGCCGGTGCCCCGAAGATGTCGCGAGCGAGCTGCTGCAGGATGAGCCCGACGCCGAACGTGACGAGCAGGGTGTCCAGTGGTCGGTGGTACATGCGCTGAATCAGCGTGACCTCCAACAACACTCCCATGGCGCCGCCGACGAGGAAGCCGACGATCAGAGAGATGAACAGTGATGCGCCGCCGGTGGAGACGATCTGCTGCACCACGTAGGCCGTGTACGAACCGGCCATGATGAACTCGCCGTGCGCCATGTTGATGACGCCCATCTGACCGAACGTCAGTGAGAGCCCGAGGGCGGCGAGCAAGAGAATGGATCCGATCGACAGGCCGGTGAACAACTGTCCGATCACGACGTCCATAGGGGAGCTCCTTCGGAGCATGTGAGTGGAACTTCGTAGCAGGCTACGAAGTTCCACTCACATGGGTGGTGGTCAGTTGAGGTCGGCGGCCCAGTCGTAGGTCTCCAGGAACGGGTCGGGTGCGATCGCCTCGGGCGACTCCCACACCGTGTAGATCAGTCCGTCGGCACGGATCTCACCGATGCGGGCGGTCTTGGAGATGTGGTGGTTGTCGCCGTCGATGACGACCTCGCCCTCGGGAGCGGCGAAGCTGACTCCGTCGGCCGCGGCCTGAACGTCTGCCACGGCAAAGGAATCGGCCTTCTCGACGGTGTTCTTCCACAGGTAGACCGAGGTGTACGCGGCTTCCATCGGGTCCGAGGTGGGCTTGTCGGCACCGTACTTCGCCTTGTAGTCGGCGACGAACTTGGTGTTCTCGGGGCTGTCGACGGTCTGGTAGTAGTTCCAGGCGGTCAGCTGGCCCTCGATGTTGGCCGCACCGATGCCGGCGACCTCTTCCTCGGCGATGGAGACCGAGATGACCGGCATGTCAGCAGCTTTGAGGCCGGCGTTGGTGTACTCGCGGAAGAACGCGACGTTCGAGTCGCCGTTGAGGGTGTTGAACACCGCGTCCGCGTCGGCCGAGCGAACCTTGTTCACGATGGTGGAGAAGTCCGTCGAGCCGAGCGGGGTGTAATCCTCGCCCTTGATCTCGATGTCGTTCGCGGCCGCGTAGGCCTTGATCTCACGGTTGGCGGTCTGCGGGAAGACGTAGTCGCTACCGACGAGGTACAGCGACTTCACACCCTGTTCCTTGAGGTAGTCCAGTGCCGGAATGATCTGCTGGTTGGTGGTGGCACCGGTGTAGAAGATGTTGTCCGACGCCTCGAGTCCCTCGTACTGCACGGGGTAGTAGAGGAGAGAGTCGTTGTCCTCGAACACGGGCAGCATCGCCTTGCGCGACGACGAGGTCCATCCACCGAAAACCGCTGCGACACAGTCGCTGCTGATGAGCTTCTCGGCCTTCTCGGCGAACACCGTCGGCTCGGACGCACCGTCCTCGGCGACGACCTCGATCTGCTTGCCGTTGACTCCGCCCGCTGCGTTGATCTGCTCGACGGCCAGTGCGATCGAATCACGCACCGTCACTTCGCTGATCGCCATGGTGCCGGACAGGGAGTTGAGCGAGCCGACCTTGATGGTGTCACCGGAGGTGTCGACACACGAGGTGGCAGAACCGCCGCCGCCGTCGGCAGAGGCGGTATCGCTCGCCTTGCTTCCGCAGGCGGTGGCAACGAGGCTCAATGCAGCCAGCGCTGCGGGAACGACCATGACGCGCTTGAAGGACATGCGCTTCGAGACAGCAGGCATCTACGGCCCTTTCGGAGGTTTTGTATACGGGGTTGTATTCGCGATTGCGAACAGTAAAGGGAAGTTATTGCGTCGGTATGTTCTGCGGTCACGAGTCTGTTTCCCGCGTTACGCGGACGTAAATGCCGCAGGATGACAACTCCTCTTGACATTTTATGACAAGCAGAGTTGACTTTCTGGCATGTCCGGAACGAACAACGTTCGCGCACATCGCAAACAGGCACGGATCACCCAGGCCGAACTCGGCAAAATCTGCGGGGTGAGCCGACAGAGCATCGTCTCCGTCGAGGGCGGCGACTATGCGCCGAGCGTCTACCTGGCACTGCGATTGGCCCGTGCACTCGATACGACGGTGGAAACACTGTTCGGAAACGAAGGAGAGGCAGAATCATGAGCGCATTCGTCAGAGCAGCCCGATTCGTCGGGGACCTCGACGACGAGTTCTACGCCGACGAACTCCAACGCGACATCTGGAACGAGGCCTCGGCCGTCGGATTCCAGTCGCTGCTGTGGATCGGGCTGATCGCAGGCGCGATCCTGCCCTTCGCGGCAGGCGTGACCGGAGCGTGGGTGGCGTTGGGCATCTACGTCGCGCTGATCGTCGTGGCCTACGTGGTTATCGGGTACGCACGCGCGCGAGGGATCGACATGTACACCGTGCAGGAGCTTCGGCGTGCCCGCATAGCCGTTGCCTCGGCGCTCTTCGTCCTATGTGGAGGGGGAGCCGCAATTCGTCTGCTCGCTCGCTACGGTGACGGCAATCTCGGGTCTCTGTGGATCGGGGTGGCCGTCGGTGCGCCGCTCGGCTTCGCCGCGGCGGTCGTTGGAGTCAAGGCGCATCAGCGTCGCCGGCGAGAAGCCGAGCTCGCCGCCGAGAAGGCCGAACTACAGGGCTTCGAGGAAACGGACTGACTCTCGTGTCCTTGATCACTCGCGCCGAGTATTACATGGTGCAAGGATACGTAAAGATATCGTTTCGAACAGTCCGCTCGCAGATCGGAGGAGCGAGAGGTATGTTCTGACCGATGACATCGAGATTCCCTGGATGTTCGCGGCTGCGGGTGGGCTGGTCGGAGGCGGGTTCGTAACGCGGACGATTGCGCCCCCGATGTAAAGAGAGGCTCGGGGTCGAGGCCGATGACGACGTGTGAAACCAATCCGTCTTCCATCGCGCCACGAAGCACCAACGAGACCACGTCGGACGTCCACCTTCTGGTGGAGCACGCTAACAGGGAAGTCGAGGCCGTGCGCAGAGACAAGAGTTACCTCAGACTCGTCGGGTCGAGCACGCCGCAGCCCACCATCGAGGCACTCGGCGGACCGAAGGCCATCACGGTCCACGTCGACAACGTCCTGCCGGGTCAGATGTGCGAGGTTCTGCACAACGGGATGCTGTCGTTGAGTCAGCGCGTGATCGTGGACGAGAATGCCACCAGCATCACCATCACCACGTTCAACCTCAAGCCGGGCGAATACAACGTCTCACTGCGTCTCGACGGACGCTTGGACTGCGTGACCGAATCGCTCACCGTCACCGTCGGCGAGGAGCTCGAGGTTCGTCGCAGCTCGTAGGACCCCACTTCTCACTGGAGATTCCTCGCCGCAGGCTGATGCTGGGTGATGCAGTGGATCCCGCCGCCTCGCTCGAACAGTGGCCTCGCACCGACGGTCACCACATCCCGGCCCGGGTACGCGTCGCGCAGGATCGCGGCCGCTTCGGCGTCGGACGGGTCGTCGTAACTGCAGGCGATGACGCCGCCGTTGACGACCAGATGATTGATGTAGCTGTAGTCGACGAATCCGTCGGCATCACGCAGTGTCCGCGGAGCCGGCACCTCGACGATGTTCCAGTCCGCACCCGAGCCGTCGTGGGTGGCCCGCAAGGTGTCGACGATCAATGAACTGACCTCGTAGTCGGGGTGAGCCCGGTCGTGTTGCCGATGCACCAGCACTGTTCCCGGTGACGGAATGGCCGCGACGATGTCGACGTGTCCTCGGGTACCGAAACGCATGGAATCGCGCGTCAGTCCGCGCGGCAGCCAGATGACATGCTGCGCACCGATGGTTCGTGCCAGTTCCGCTTCGATGTCGGCTTTCGACAGCCCGGGGTTGCGCCCCGGATCGAGCTGTACGGTCTCGGTCACCAGCACGGTGCCTGTGCCGTCGACCGCGATGCCGCCGCCCTCGTTGACGATTGGCGACGTGATTCGCTGCACAGCAGCCTGATTCGCGACGAACTCGCCGATACGACTGTCCTTGTCCCACTGCGCCCAGTCCTGCGCACCCCAGCCGTTGAAGACCCAGTCGACGGCGGCGACCGAACCGTCCTGTGCATGAACGAATGTCGGACCGATGTCGCGCATCCAGGCGTCGTTCAACGGTGCTTCGACGATGTCGATATCGCGCGAGAGGTATGTCGATGCGACGGCGCGTTCGGCCGGATCGACGACGACGGTCACCGGCTCGAACGCGGCAACGGCGTGTGCGACGGCCGCCCACGTGGAGCGGGCCTCGTGCTTGGCCGCCGGGTCGTCTCCGAGGGAGTAGCCCTCGCACGGGAACGCCATCCACACCTTGTCCTGCGGAGCGGTTTCGGATGGCATCGTGAATGTCGTTGCAGTGGTTGTCATTTGATCACCGGAGTCGCGGGATGTCCGTCACCGTACGGGGCGTCGGTGTTCACCGGCTCGGTGAGGCGGCCGTACGTGTCGGGTCTGCGTGTCAGTAGGAACGGAAAGAGCTCCAACCATTCTCGACGCTGATCGAGGTCGAGATCGGCGACGAGGACGGCCGATTCGTCGCGGGGTGCCTGAACCAGGACGCGGCCGAACGGATCGGAGATGAACGACGAGCCGTAGAAGGTTATCGCGCCTTCGTTGCCGCAGCGGTTGGGTACCACCATGAACAGGCCGTTCGAGATGCCGTGGCCGACGATGACGTGTTGCCACAGCGGTTGGGTGTCGAAGGCCGGGAACGACGGCTCGGACCCGATGGCCGTCGGATATGCGAGAATCTCTGCGCCGCCGAGCGCGTAACTGCGCGCGACCTCGGGGAACCACTCGTCCCAGCATGTGGGTAGGCCCACTCTCGCTCCGCCGAGTTCCGCGGGGGAGTACACGGGATACGGGTCCTCGGCCGGACCGGCCCGGAAGTAGGTGTCCTCGTAGTAGCCGGCCGAGATGGGGATGTGCAACTTGCGGGTTCTCGCCAGCAGTTCTCCCGTCGGCGAGACCATGATGGCGCTGTTGAACCCCAATCCGTCTGCGGCTTCGGACTTCTCGTACAGCGAGGCATGGACGATGACGCCGTTCGCGGCTGCGGCCTCGGCAGCGAGAGTGAACGTGGGCCCGGTCAGCAGATCCTCGGCTTCACTGCCCGGGTTGGCTCCGGCGCGGGTGTCGGCGGGGTAGCGCAACAGGGTGATCTCGGGCAGGAAGACGACCTTCGCCCCGAGGTCCGCGGCAGCGGCGATGGCGTCGAGCAGTTCGGCCTTCAAGCCTGCGGCATCGGGGTTCCAGCGATGCTGCACCAGTCCGACGCGGAGCGGCGCGCGATCGGTTGGGGTGGTGCGGGTCAGAGCCTCGGGGGCCGAGAGATTGGTGAGTGTCAGCATGCTGATCTCCTGTTAAAACGAATGTGATTCGTTAAGTATCGTGGATGTCTGCCTCGAACGCAACAGATACGGGAGAAATGCTGTGGGACGACCGTCGGCACCCCTGCTCGACCTCGATCGCATCACGACGGCGGCCCTGACTCTCGTCGAAGAGTCGGGTGGATTCACCATGCCTCAGCTGGCCAAGAGGCTGAAGGTCAGTCCGTCCTCGCTCTACAACCACGTGGCCGGACGTGACGAGATCATCGAGTTGCTGCGGGGCCGGGCGATGTCCGAGGTGGCGATGCCGGAGGTCGGTGTGCCGTGGCGTGAGGCGCTCGCCTGGATCGCACGCGGCTACCGAAACAGCTACGGACGCTACCCGCGGCTGATTCCACTGCTGACGGCTCAGGCCGTGAACAGCAGCGCTGCGTTCGGGATGTACAACACGCTGGCGCGGGTGCTGACTGACGCCGGCTTCGTGCCGGGCGACGTGCTCCGCATCATCACCGTGCTCGACAGTTACGTGTTGGGTTCGGCGTTGGATCTGGCAGCTCCCGAGGCACCGTGGCTCAGCAGTCGCGACGTGGAACCGGAACTGAGAGCTGCCCTGGACACCGCGGGAGATCTGCGAGAGCGATCCGAGGATGCCTTCGAATACGGACTCCGAGCGCTGCTGGCCGGATTCGATCCCACGCCTGCGGACATGCTCGACGGTTAGGTCTTCGGCAACACCTGCAGGTTCATCTTGACCTTGACGCAACGTCAATGCCGATCATCGAAGCATGAGTCGAATCCGTCTTGCCGTTCCTCTGTACATCGGTGGCGCTTCGTTGTCCCTTTTCGGCAACTCGGCGATCACGATCGTCCTACCCTGG
>NZ_LVCU01000053.1:0-4632 GCF_001647185.1 Rhodococcus sp. EPR-147 | reverse complement strand
GTGGTCGCCTGATCGACCGATTCGGAGCACGCAACGTGGCCGTCGTCTCCGATCTCGGCAGCGCAACTGCGGTACTCGGCTTGATCGTGGTGAGTGCGACGGTGGGGTTGTCGGTGCCGTGGTTCGTGGTGCTGGGAGTTGCAGGCGCGGTCTTCGATGTTCCGGGGATGACGGCTCGTCAAGCGATGCTCGCCGACGTCGCGTCGATCTCGGGAACGTCGGTCACCACGGTGGCCGGGTTCTTTCAGACCGGGTTTTCACTGGCGTTCCTGGCCGGACCGGCTCTGGCGGGCCTGCTGTTGAGCGTGCTGGATCCGATCGAGGTCGTTGCCGTCACCGCAGCCTCGTCGGCGGCCGCTGCATTGCTGACTGCGATTGTTCCGGTCATGGGGCAGGCGTTCGCGACGGACTCCACGGGTTCTGGCAGTGCCCTGGACCTGATCCGTGCCACGCCCGCGCTGCGAGCAATGCTGATTTTCGCATTCCTGGCGAGCCTGGTCACCCCGCCGATGATCAGCCTGCTCCTGCCCGGTCACTTCAACGAGATCGGCGAACCCGGGCAGCTGGGCCTGGCGATGTCGGCGTTCGCGATCGGTGCGCTGGCGGGGTCGGCACTGTTCGCTGCGTTGGCCGCCCGATCTCGACGGGCCACCTTCGTGACGGGAATGGCCGCGATGACGGCAGGTATCTGGCTGTTCGCACAGTTGCAAGGGTTCTGGATCGTCGCAGCGGGGATGCTGGTCATGGGTCTCGGATCCGGGCTGTTCGGTCCGATCTGGAACGTCTACGTCGCCGAGCGTGTCCCCGCAGACGTTCGGGGGCGCGTCCTCGGCTGGCTGAACATGGGCGGGCTCGTGGCGGGTCCGATGGGGTTGGGGCTGATGTCGGTGGTGCTCGTCGGCGGAGATCTAG
Source organism: Rhodococcus sp. EPR-147 (assembly GCF_001647185.1). Classification (NCBI taxonomy): domain Bacteria; kingdom Bacillati; phylum Actinomycetota; class Actinomycetes; order Mycobacteriales; family Nocardiaceae; genus Rhodococcus; species Rhodococcus sp. EPR-147. The sequence continues at coordinate 3,720 of NZ_LVCU01000053.1, read as the reverse complement.
GTCTCGGGGCTGTCGTCATGGGCGTCGGATGGACCGCTGTCGCCGCCTATGCGGTTCTGAGTCCGGGTGCACGTGAGCTGACCGAACCGCTGCCGCAGTCTGCCCGGGTGGACGATTGATCGGCCAGAATGGTTGCCATGCTGCGCATCGGTGAGCTGGCTTCCTACGTGGGAGTGACAACCCGAACCGTCCGGTTCTATCACCAGCAGGGTCTGTTGGACGAGCCGCAGCGCAATACATCGGGCTACCGCCTCTACGACGGGGAGGCCGTCCTGAGGCTGTCACGCGTCGTTGCTCTTGCCTCCGCCGGTGTGCCACTGGCGCGCGTTCACGAGCTACTCGACGCCTCGCAGGAATCACTCGACCTCGCCTTGGCCGAGATCGACGCCGACCTGAGCAACAGGATCGAACGTCTGGAGAAGGATCGCGACAGACTCCGGCTGTTGCGTGCCGGCGACGCGCTTGTCCTTCCAGATGTGATCGTCGGCCTGATCACGCACCTGCGCAAAGCGGGTATCGACCCCGACGTTGTCGATCACTATCGCGATGCCTGGGTGCTGACGTCTGCCGTCTACCGGCCCAGGCTCGATCCCTGGCTGGAATCGGTAGGCGGCACCATGCTCAGGGACCCGGGCTATCTGGCACTCATGGTGCGCTCCTTTCGAGCAGCCGAGCTCGAACCCGAGGACCCACAGATCCAGCAGCTCGCGGACGGTACGGTCGAGTGGATGGTGAACGCCTGGGACAGTGACGCCCTCGAGTGGTCGTTCGAGCGCGGTCTCGACGATCCGGCGGCCAACTCGCTGCTCGAGGCGCAGTGGGCCGATCGGCCCGCCTGGGTGCGCGTCACCGAGCTGATCGTGCAAGGGCTGCAGGAGCGCGGCATCGAGCACCCTCGACCCTGACGAGGGCCGAGGGGCGGTCAGTCTTCGACGATCAGCGACGGAGTATCACGGCGGAGAATGTTGCCCTTGAAGAATTCCGGCTTGCGCAGTGCAACCACTGCCATGACGACCATGCCGAGCACGATGATGCCGACGCCGATGAGGAACACCATGCCGATGCCGAACAGTGATGAGCCACTGCCGAATTCGGGGTCCCAAGCGTCGACCGAGGTCTGCACGAACACCACTGCCATGCCGACGCCACCGAGCAGCGGAGCCAAGAACTTGAAGAACACGTTGCGGGTGCTGGTGAACAGCTCTTCGCGGAAGTACCAGACACAGGCGAATGCGGTGATGCCGTAGTAGAAGCAGATCATCAGTCCGAGCGCGGCGATGGTGTCGGTGAGAACGTTGTCGCTCACCACCCGCATCACGGCGTAGAAGCCTGCGGACGCTCCGCCTGCCACCAGCGTCGCGAAGCCCGGGGTGCTGAATCTCGGTGTGATGGAGGCGAATCGCTTCGGTAGGGCCTGGTAGTGGCCCATCGCCAGCAACGTGCGGGCCGGCGAGATGAACGTGGCCTGCAGCGAGCTGGCGGAGCTGCTCAACACGGCCAGGGACAGCAGGATCGCGAACGGACCCATCACCGGCCCCGCGAGGGCGGCGAACACGTTGTCGGTGGTGTCGGGATTCTGCAGTCCGTTTCCGGTGTCACCTGTGCCGGCGAAGAGCAGGGTTGCCACTGCGGTGAGCAAGTACAGAACGATGATGAAGAACACCGTGACCAGCGCAGCGCGTCCGGGAATCTTTGCGCTGCCGGAGGTTTCCTCGTTGACGGTCAGGCAGACGTCCCAACCCCAGTACATGAAGATCGACAGTGACAGGCCGGCAGTGAACGCGGAGAAGCTCGGGATTCCGAACGGGTCGAACCAGTCCAGGCTGAACGAGATGTCCTCGGCCCCGTCGCCTGCACCGACCTTGACGAACGCGGCCACGATGAACCACGCCATGACCAAAAGCTGGAAGCCGAGCATCGTGTACTGGACACGCTTGGTCTCCTGCATGCCGCGATAGCAGAGCCACGCTGCCAATGCCATGAACACCAGGCACGTGACGATGTTGACGAGCTTGTTGCCGGTCAGGTCGGCCAGTGAGTCGTTGCTGGTGACCTGGGCGAGAAAGAGATAGAAGAAGTCGACGGCCACTCCCGCCAGGTTCGAGAGCACGATGATGGTGGCCGCGATCAGGCCCCATCCGCCCATCCAGCCGACGTACGGGCCGAAGGCCTTCGACGCCCACGTGAACGACGTGCCGCTGTCGGGCTCGGCCGCGTTGAGCTCTCGATAACCCAACGCCACCAACAACATCGGAATGAAGCCGACGATGAAGATCGCGGGCAGATGGACCCCGACCTCGGTGACCGTCGGCCCGAGCGAGGCGGTGAGCGCGTACGCGGGTGCAATGGTCGAGATGCCCAGGACCACACTTGCGAGCAACCCGAGCTGGCCGGCGGACAGGCCCTTGGACTCGACGTCCACTACCTTGTGCTCATTCATCGCCGGCCTCTCTCGGAACAACGATCATCGGAACGGGAACGACCCGGAGCATCTTGGCGGCAACCGATCCCAGGAAGAGACGGTGAGGCTGGGCGAGTCGAGACGACCCCACCATCAATACGTCGCCGTCGTGCCAGTCGAGCGAAGAAGCGGCCTTCTCGATGCCGGAGCCCTCCGCCACCTTCAACTGCACGTCCGATCCCGCGGGCAATTCCGCTTGCACGGTGCGCAGCACTTCCTCGGCCTTGGCGAGACCGCCCTGTCCCTGCGCCGATTGCTCGTCCGCGGAAACGAGGGAGAGCAGGCGCAACGGCAACTCTGCGGTGACGGACAGGTCGGTGGCTGCCTCGATGAGCTCCGCTGCCCCCGGACGATTTCCGATGGCGCAGGTGATCTCTCGAATGCGTTGCGGCGGAGAATGTCGATACCCCCGCGGAGCCAGCGCGAGCGGCACATGCGCCACGTGCAGCAGATCGCTGGTGACGGTGCCGATCGAATGGCGTCCGAGCAGACCGTCACCGGCCGCACCGACCACGATCATGTACGCGTCGAACTCTCGGACGGCGTCGAGCAGGCCCTGAGCGAAGGACTCGTCGAACAACAGGTGCGCGCGTGCCTGTACGTCTTCGGGTACGAGGGTGAGTGCCTCGTCGAGCCAGCCGGTGGCCCGATCGATCAGGATGTCGTCGTATCCGGCCTCGACCGGCGCTTTGGACGGCACCGGACGCTCCTGCGGCAGCACCAGACAGATGTCCAGCGACGCCTGCAGCGAACGCGCAAGCGTTGCCCCCAGGGCGATTCCGTCAGCGCCACTCGGTGTTGCCTGGTACCCCACGATCAGACGCATGGGCGGACCTTCCCTGAGGTTGGGCGAGCTAATGGCAGGTGCTACCGGGATCGGTGTGGCACGACTTCGGTTCCGACGGTGCGACGTCGAGCGAGGGGTTGCGATCGAAGAACCCGAACGGCTTGAGCCAGAACGAGACCGTGTCCGCGGGCATCACCGGCCAGTCCTCCGGCCGAGTGATGTGGTGGATGCCGAAGGTGTACCAGACGACGACATCGGTGTTCTCGATGCTGCGATCCTTCTCGGTCCACTCCGGGAGCCCGTGGTCTACGCCGCTCTGGTTGACGAACTCGCCGCTGGGCCAACGCTCGTCGGGTGAATTGGGTGTGACCCAGACGGTGTGACCGATCACCTGGGCACGTTGGAAGATCGGCGACGCGGGATCGAACATCGACGGGATCGCCGCTCCCGGAACCAACTTGTAGGCGGGCCG
>NZ_LVCU01000052.1:0-1173 GCF_001647185.1 Rhodococcus sp. EPR-147 | reverse complement strand
TCGGTGGTCAGGGGAGTGTTGACCTGAGTCAGTGCGAGACCGTAAGGATTGTCCGGACCCATCGGAACGCGTTGCGTCTCACTGGCATAGACGGTGTTCTCGGTGCCGTCGATGTCCAGATCGAGTCGGGCCACCAGGAAGTGCTGGTGGTAGGGCGCGTAGGTCCGGTTGTCGACCAGCGTTCCCGACGGGTGCGTGCCGCCCTCGTCGAAGTGGGTGACCACCATGATGCCCGTCGCGCGGACCTCGCACTCGATGTTGCCGTCCTGATAGAACCGCCAGTAGACGAGGTACTCGTAATTCGCCACGGTGGCATGGAAGCTGACCGTGAGCCGACGCATCCGCCGCACCTCGGCTCCGGCGTCGTGATCGACGTGCTTCCACAGCACGGCGTTGTCTTCCTCGTGGATGCAGATCGCGTTGGTGATCGTGTACGGCTCACCCTTGCTGTTGTGCAGTACAGCGTCGAGATAGCGGATCTCGCCGAGGCAGTCGCAGCCCAGCTCGAGCGAGGTGGTCATGAAACCGAGACCCCACTCGCCGATGTCGAACGCGGTGCGGCGGTAGTGGTCCTCGGTGTGATCGCGATAGGGAACGACCATCTCCGCGAACGACATTCGATTGGCGACGGACCGCACGTTCCCGTTGTCGTTGTAGCTGACGGCGTGCAGTGTCATGCCCTCGCGATAGTTGAAGCCGACCCGCAGCGACCAGTTCTGCCACGTCAACTGGTTGCCGTCGAGCTCGAACGAGGGCCCGTCGGACTGAGTGATCTCGAGGCGCTTCAAGGGCGGGCGTGTACTCGCGTTTCTGATTCGCTCCGGGATATGGCGAGGGACGTACTCGCCCATGATCTCCGGACGCTCGACGCGATACGTGTCCTCGATCTCGAGCAATTCCATCGTGTTCACGTCGATCACGCAGTGGAATCCGCCCACCGGTCCGGCGTAGGGATTGGCACCCTCGGCAGCCTTGACCCACGTGTCGGACCAGCCGAGGCGTCGACCCTTGTACTTCTCGGGCGTCACCGCCTCGCCGTAGGTCCAGGTGTCCATGAACACCAGATCCAGATCGGTGATACCGCGATCGGCAAGGGCGGCAATCACATCGGGGTGGGCGCGGAGGGCCGCGTCGGCCTCCTCCCACTCGTCGACGGTGAAGTTGGGCTGCACA
>NZ_LVCU01000051.1:0-25076 GCF_001647185.1 Rhodococcus sp. EPR-147 | reverse complement strand
CCACCGAGACAGCTCGACGCGCAGGCACTGTTCCGTCTGCGTCGAACGCGGCGATCTCGGACTTCGCGGGTTCGATCATCTCGATCGAGGCGTAACGCCAACCGTCGCCGACGCCGTGATCGCGGCCGAGAACCTCGGCCACGGTGGTGAATTCGTCGCTGGACAGGGGATCGAGTGGGTGGAAGGTGCTCTGCGGTGAGGTCATGCGATGGTCTCCGTCGAGCTCATGACGTGCTTGATGCGGGTGTAGTCCTCGACGCCGTACGCCGAGAGGTCCTTGCCGTAGCCGGAGTACTTGAATCCACCGTGCGGCATCTCCGCCACCAGCGGAATGTGGCAGTTGACCCAGACGGCACCGAAGTCCAGGGCCGCCGAGATGCGCAGTGTGCGTCCGTGATCGGAGGTCCAGACGCTCGATGCGAGCCCGAAATCGACGTCGTTGGCGAGCGCGATGGCCTCCGCCTCGTCGGTGAACCTCTGCACCGTGAGCACCGGGCCGAAGGTCTCCTCCTGCACGATGGGATCGGACTGTTGCACGCCGGTGATGATGGTGGGCTCGAAGAAGAAGCCCTTGTCGCCGATGCGCTTGCCGCCGGTGACGACGGTGGCATGAGCGCCGATGCCGTCGACCTTTGCGCTCACCTGACCGAAGTGGTTGACGTTGTTCAGTGGGCCGAGGAAGGTGTCGGGGTCGTCGGGCAGGCCCACCTTCAGCGTCTTCGCCTTGGCGACAAGGGCATCGACGAGTGCGGCGTGTACCGACTCGTGCACCAGTACGCGGGTGACGGCGGTACAATCCTGGCCGGCGTTGAAGAACGCGGCCTCGGCAATTCCGTCCGCGGCCTTGCTGATGTCGACATCGTCGAACACGATTGCCGGTGCCTTACCGCCCAATTCGAGGTGGGCCCGCTTGAGCTGCTTGGCGGCGGCCACGGCCACCGCGATGCCGGCGCGGACAGATCCGGTGATCGAGACCAGTCCTGGAGTCTTGTGTTCGACGATCGCGGCTCCGGTGCCGCCGTTGCCGAGAACGACGTTGAACACCCCGTCCGGAACAATGCCCTTGGACAGCTTCGCCAGTACCAACGTGCTCTCGGGGGTGGTGTCACTTGGCTTGAGCACGATGGTGTTTCCGGCGGCCAGCGCTGGACCGATCTTCCAGATCGCCATCATGAACGGGTAGTTCCACGGCGTCACCTGGCCGACGACACCGATCGGTTCGCGTCGAACATAGGAGGTGAAGCCGTCCATGTACTCGCCCGCCGACTTGCCCTCGAGCATCCGGGCCGCGCCTGCGAAGAATCGAATCTGATCGGCACCGACGGTGACTTCCTCGGCGGCGATGGTGGCCTTGGGCTGGCCGGTGTTGCGGCTCTGCGCCTCGACGATCTCGTCGCTGTGCGCTTCGATGGCGTCGGCCAGCTTCAGCAGCACCTTCTGCCGTTCGCCCGGCGTCGTCTTGCCCCAGGTCTCGAACGCGCTGGCAGCGGCCGACATCGCGGCCTCCACATCGGCGGCGTCGGACACGGGGGAGTGGGCGACAACCGACTCGTCCACCGGATTCACCACATCGAGCATCTCGGTGCCCGAGGGCGTCACGAATGCCCCGTCGATGTAGTTCTGCAGGACAGGCACCGTCATCACTGAACCCCTAGCGTCGACTGTTTCGGTTCTGCAAAGCCTGCACCTACGGACGAGACTTCGCCACCCGACAAGATGTCCAATGCGTTGTCTCGAATCAGGACGGAATGTCGGTCTGTCTCGCCAGAGCTCTGACGCCCGCGATGAAGGTATCGAGACCGAGTTTCTCGAACGCCGCTCTAGCCGTGGCATCGCCCAGATGCGGGGCGGCAGCGAGGATGTTCGGGAACTCGTCCGGATCGAGTGATTCCATCGTCGACGCCACCTCGTGCTCGACGTGTGCCCGACGCTCCGGCTCGACCTCGACGCCGGTGAACAACGGTTCCGTGATCAGAGAAATGGCGACCCGAACACCCTGGCGAGCGAGCTGGGTGGCGTCGGGAACGGAGAAACCGGCCTCCCGCAGGAGTTTCAGGCTCAGTTCCATCGCCGCTCTGCTATTCGGAGAGAACAGCATTCGGGGTACCACGATGGTCGCGGCTCCCGGGTGTGCGCGTAGGGCGCGCATGAAGTCCTCGTGCACGGTTCGCAGTTGGTCCCACCACGCAGCGGTGGGATCCGCGGTGATCTCGATGTCCTGGCAGACGCGGTCGCCCATGGCGTCCAGTAGCTCGTCCTTGTTCTCGACGTGCCAGTAGATCGCCATGGGGGACACGCCCAGTTCGGTGGCGATCTTGCGGATGGTGAGCGAGTCCAATCCGCGGCGGTACGCGACGTCCAGCGCGGCGTCGACGACGGCAATCCTGGTCAGGCGGGGCATCGGCAGAACTATACAGCTGTACGAGTCGGTGCTAGCGTGACTTGTACTTAGTACGAGAAAGGGGCTGGAGATGGACGACGTCATCCTCGTCGGCGGCGGAATCATGAGCGCGACTTTGGGAACGCTGCTGCAAAGACTGGAACCGAGTTGGTCCATCCGAGTACTCGAGCGATTGCCTCGGGTGGCAGCCGAAGCATCCGACGGATGTAACAACGCCGGCACCGGTCATGCCGGTCTGTGCGAGACCAACTACACGACACTGCGATCCGACGGGTCGGTCGACATCGATCGAGCCGTGGGGATCGCCGAGCAGTTCGCGACCACCCGGCGTTTCTGGTCGACGCTGCCCCAGGCGGACTTCGTGCGCCCGGTGCCGCACATGACGCTCGTACGGGGTGCCGAGAACGTTAGGTTCCTGCGCGCACGGCACAGGGCGTTGCGTGCGCACCCACTGTTCGAGGCAATGGAGTACACCGAAGACGCTGCGGTGCTTCGGCAATGGGCACCGCTGGTGGCAGAGGGCAGGACGGGGACGTGGGCGGCGACCCGAGATGCGACGGGTACCGACGTCGACTTCGGCTCAGCGACGCGGCAGCTGTTCGACGCCATGTCTGCCGCAGGCGCGAGCGTCGAGACCGGCCGTGAAGTGCGAGGATTGACGCAGGACACAGATGGATCCTGGCGACTCGACGTGCGCGGTGGTCGACCGCTGGAGCGTGCTCGCTTCGTGTTCGTTGGAGCCGGTGGCTGGGCTCTGAAGCTGCTGCGCCGAGCCGGAGTTCCCGAGGCGCGAGGCTACGGACTGCTGCCGATCAGCGGGCAGTTCCTGTGCTGTGATCGACCCGAGCTGGTCGATAGGCACGACGCCAAGGTGTACGGCACTCCGCCCATCGGAGCTCCGCCGATGTCGGTGCCGCACCTGGACACTCGAATCGTCGACGGGCGGCGATCGGTTCTGTTCGGGCCGTTCGCCGGGGCGAACCCGAAGTTTCTGAAACACGGATCCCTGATGGACCTTCCGCGCTCGGTCAACGCGGACAACATCGGCTCGCTGCTGTCGATGGCGCGCAGCAACACTCCGTTGATCGGGTTGCTGTTCTCCGAGTTGACCGCGACGCGGAGCAGGAAGATCGCTGCGCTCCGTGAGTTTCTGCCGCGCGCCGATTCGGCGGACTGGTCCATCGCCGACGCCGGGCAGCGCGCCCAGATCGTGAAGGACGGTGCACTGCAATTCGGCACCGAAGTGGTTGCCTCGAAGGACGGTACGATCGCCGCCGTGCTCGGCGCGTCTCCCGGTGCATCCACTGCTGTGCCCATCTTGATCGAGCTGTTGACTCGGTGCTTCCCGGAACGACGGTGGGACTCCCACCTGAACGAGCTGCTCACCGGCTAGCCTGTGGCGGTGGCAGACACAGAGGTGGGGTACCGACAGATCGCCGACGACACCTGGGCATTCATGCGGCCGCCCGGAAGCTGGGGCCAGACGAATACCGGATTGATCGTGGGGCCGGGTTCTGCGTCGATGCTGATCGACACGGTGTGGGACGTGAACTGGGCAGAACGCGTCGTTGCCGACACCGCCGAGCTGGTGGCCGACGCGCCGATCACCGAAGTGCTCAACACCCACTCCGACGGTGATCACTGGTGGGGAAACGACACCGTCCCCGCCACGGCTCGCATCACCACCAGTGCCGCTTCACTGCACGCCATGAGGGAGGAAACACCTCCGAAAGGTGTGCACGCGTTCGCCTCTCTCGGTGCGAAGATCGGCTGGTTGCCGGGACCGGTCGGTGCAATGGGCTCTTACATGAACCGGGTCCGCGGTGACGCCACCTTCCCCGGCGCTCTGCCGCGGCTGCCGGACCACACCTTCGAGACCAACGAGACCATCGATGTGGCAGGACGATCCGTGCACCTGCGCTACCTGGGCCCGGCGCACACCGAAGGCGACCTCATCGCACACGTACCCGACGTCGGAGTGGTGTTCGCCGGCGACCTGTTGTTCATCGACGCCACCCCGGTGCTCTGGCACGGTCCACTGCAGAACTGGATCGACGCCCTCGACCACCTCCTCGAGCTCGATGCCGCCGTCTACGTCCCGGGCCACGGACCCCTGTGCGGCACCGCCGAAATTCGCGCCCTCCGCAACTACTGGACCTGGGTGTCCGAGGCCGGGCGCAGCTGCTTCGACGCTGGACTCGCGCCCACCGAAGCCGCCCAGAACCTGCTCAAGTCAAGCGAATTCGGGCAGTATGCGCACTGGGACTCACACGAACGACTCATCCTGAGTATGAGCACCCTCTACCGCCTGTGGCGAGGTGAGCCGCCTGCACCACCCACGCTGACGCGTCGAGCACTGGCGTTCGCGGACGCGGGGAGGTACTTGCGAGAGCACTAGGTGTGCTCATCGCGAGTGCGGCTCCGGCGCACCGAACTGCTGTGTCAACGATGCCGCGTGTGCGAACAATGTGGTCGGATCCGGTTCGGCCTCAGAGGGTTCCAGTACGAGGGTGGTGGCACCGGCATCGATCCAGCGTTGCAGGTTGCTCGCCGCGGCATCGGAGCCCGCGGCCACGTAGACCACCACGTCGTGGGCGGGTCCGCCGTCGATGTGCCCGATGGCCGTTCGCACCTGATCCGGTGACGTCTCGCTCGTGAGGATGGTTCCCACAGCGGTGCGGCCGCTCAGGGCGAGAGTCTTCGGCCCCGTCGCACCGACGAGCAGCGGCGGCGGTTGCAGCGGAGGCCAATTGAGCTGCACGTTGTCGAGTGAGACGTACCGACCCTGCACGGTGACGCTCTCGCCCGCCAACAGTGCGGTGAGCGCTGTCATCTGCTCGCTCAGCAACGTCAGTGGCGACTGCACGCGCGCCCCGATCTGGCCCATCCACGACTGCACACCGTGCCCGAGCCCGACGCGGAGTCGTCCCGGATGGACTCGGGCGACGGTGGCGATCTCCATGGCGGTGGCTGCCACGTTCCGCATCGGAGTGGGTAGCACCCCGATGCCGACGTTCAGGCGTTCGGTGTTCGCGAGAACCAGTGCAGCGGTAGTCAGTCCGCCGGAGTAGAAACAGTCTTCCCATATCCACACCTCGTCGACGCCTGCGCGGTCGGCTGCACGTGCCGCCTCGATGAGATCCTCCGGCGCAAGTTCGGGTCTGAGTACGACGCCGATTCGTGTCATTGCAGTCTTCCTTTCTTCTCAGCGAACGTATTCTCAGCGAACGAGGTAGGGGGACACGGAACTCCGGTGCTCGTCGATGTCGAGGTCCTTACCCAGTGGCGGGAATGCGCGTTGCGGGCAGTTCGATCGCTCGCACACCCGACAGCCCGCTCCGATCGGTGTTGCCGCTGCCGAACCCTGCACGTCCAGACCGTCCGCGTACACCAGCCGTCCAGCGTGTCGCAGTTCGCAACCGAGGCCGATGGCGAAGGTCTTGCCGGGCTGACCGTATCGTGCGGCGCGTCGCTCCACGGTCCGCGCGATCCACAGGTAACTGCGGCCGTCGGGCATCTCGGCGATCTGCGTCATGATCTTGCCCGGATACGCGAACGTCTCGTACACATTCCACAGCGGGCATGTGCCGCCGCTGGACGAGAAGTGAAAACCTGTGGCGGACTGACGCTTCGACATGTTCCCGGCGCGGTCGACGCGCACGAACGAGAACGGCACACCCCGCAACTCGGGTCTCTGCAAGGTGGAGAGTCGATGGCAGATGGTCTCGTAGCTGACCGAGAAGAAGGCCGAGAGCCGCTCGATGTCGTACCGGAAATCCTCGGCCACGTCATGGAACTGGTGATACGGCAACACCGTCGCGGCCGCGAAGTAGTTCGCGAAGCCCAGCACCGCCAACTTCTTCGACGACTCACTGGTGAAATTGCCTTCGTCGGCCATCTTCTGCAGCAGGTCCCCGCATTCGAGATACGCGAGTTCGGCGGCGTACTTGAACACCTTCTGCCCGCCGGAGAGATGCGGTGAAATCTCCAGTACTCGCGTCTGGGGATCGAATCGGTGCAGCACGTTCTCGCCGAGGTCGATCCGATTGACGATCTGCACGTCGTGGACCGTCCGCAGCCGCTTGGCGATCTCGCCACCGATATCGGCGCGATGGAACCGGATCCTCGAGGTCAGAGCCTCTGCCGCAGTGTCCAGTTCGTGCAGATAGTTCTGCCGCTGATAGAAGTAGTCGCGCACTTCCTCGTGCGGCTTGCTGATGGAACCGCTGCCACTGCCGTCCGAGAAACGCTCCTCGGTAGCGGCCAACAGCTGAGCCGTCGTATTGCGGTATCGGCGGTGCATGTTGACCATCGCCCGCGCCAGCTGCGGGTGCGAGCTGACCATCTGCGCGATCTCGTGCGCGTCGGCGTCGATCCCCATGTCCTGATCGAGCGCGACCTCACGGAGTTCGGCAACCAGTCTGGTGTCGTCCTCGGAGGAGAAGAACGACGTGTCGACGCCGAACACCTCGGAGATCCGCAGCAGCACCGGCACCGTCAGTGGACGCACGTCGTGCTCGATCTGGTTGAGGTAGCTGGCCGAGATTCCCAGCTTCTGCGCCAGTGACACCTGACTCATGCTGCGTTCGCTGCGGAGCTGCCGAAGCCGCACGCCGACGAAGGTTTTGGACATATCGCCAGGCTACGCCTGCGAAGAATTGCCTTAACAGTATTGGCAACTAGCTGCTGGATCACAATTCGGCGTTCATCGGGAACATTAGCCGAAGTAAAGGCGTATACCGGTATACGAGCTATTCACCACGCACCACGAGGAGCGGTCATGTCCAACCGTCAACGCACATCGGAAATTTTCAGGGACGTCGTCGTATTCGTCACCGGAGCCGTACTCGTCGCATCCACCGTCTGGCTTCCCGTCCAGGGCGACCAGGAAGTCACCGGAGCCATCCTGGTGCTCGGCATTCTCGCTGCATCGACCGCGCTGTGGGCCATCGGATCGTCGTCGAGGCAAAGCCACTGGACCCACGTCGGCCTCGGCCTGCTGCTCGCGGTCTCGCCCGCGCTGATGGTGTTCCCGTCCGGATTGCTGGCTGCTGACCTGTTCGCCATCATCGGCGGACTCGTGATCGCCGCGATGGGTGCGCTCGGGGTGCTCTCGTCGCGTCGGACACCGACCACGTCGCGAGTGGTTGCGTCCAGTGACGAGCGCAGCGGCGTCCGTATCTGAGCCTTCTCTGCAACTGGTGCTCCACTTCCGGGGGTATGTGCGATGAATGTCGTGCACGGCTCCGGGAGTGGAGCATTCTGTGCAGTCATCGCCTCGATTCCCGACGTCGTCGGATCACCGACGCAATCTCGCCGGCGATGACGTCCGGTGCGGCCAGTACGTCGAATGCCGAGTACCGCAGCACCAGCCAGCGATCGAGCACCAGCGCGTTCTGCCTGCGCCGATCCTTGCTGAATACCCCAGCTGCACTGTGGAATTCGCGTCCGTCCACTTCGATGATCGTGCGGCTGCGACGGCCGACGAGGTCGCAGATGTACGGACCGACTGCCGCATTCATCTCCAGGTACAGCCCGATCCGGTGCAGCGCGCGTCCCAACGCCCGCTCCGGTTCCGAGGCGAATCTGGTCACTGCCAGCCGAACTTGGCGAGCCAACTCTGCGTTGCCGCGTCGACCCGGGAATCGTTCGAGCAGGCGGAGCAACGACGCGGGGTCGAGTCCGAACTTCAGGCGTTCGTCGATCAGCAACTCGGCCTCGGCGCGGGGGAGTACCGCCAGGCAATCGAGAATCGTCTGTGCGGGCGTGGTGCACGGCAGGGTCTCGACCTCGTCGACGAGCCTGGAATCGAGTGCCCGACGATGTAGCCGAAGCCAGGGCGGTGGCCGCAACCTCGCGGAGCGAGGGACCGTGGCGTCGAGGGTGGTCGGTTCGGTCGTCCAGCCCCGTAGGTATGCGGCCGACCGGTGACTGAGCACGGCGTCCGGTCGCCACAGCGAAACGGCCCGACATCGATCCATCGTCGACGGTTCCCCGCGCATGTGGACCGTCGGCAGAACACGGGTGAAGCGTCGCGAGACGGTGCTGGGGTGGAGTCCGGAGGCCGGGAGCTGCTGAAAGGTGGCGGGGCCGGGAGTGGAGCCTGCGGAATGACCCTGGGGTGTGGGAGTGGAGCCTGCGTCGGGTGTCATGTTTGCAGCGTCGGGGATGGTGCAGATGTCCCCCGAAGCTCGACCTGGGGGAATGGAATGCCCTGTGGATAGCTGCGTGGCTGTGGATGAGTGCACGTTGCGCTCCACTCGGGGGCGTCGGCGGCGTCATTCCCGAGGCAAAGGCGTCGAGTGGAGCACCCCATGCATGTCCACATTTTGAGATCGGAGTACTGTGATGTCGGTCACAGCAGCGTCTGTTTCTGACTCGATTCAGACGGCTGCGCCAAACCGTACAAGCGTCCTGTATGAGTTTTTGTTCATTGCGTTCATCAACTGGGGTTTCATCGCTACTGGCGAGTAACCATGCCGTCCGATCCGAGAGGTTTGCGCCGACCAAAAATTCGCAACATTAGCAAGGTGCTCGGGAAAGCTAGCCAAGATTGGCACTAACAACTGGTAGACGCATGTTTTCGGTTGTGCCATTGTTTTGGAGTACACCAGAAGGGCCTGGCAACGATGTGAAGATTCGTCTCGAGGCAGGCCGAGAAGCCGAAGAGACTGGAGCTGAAGATGTCGACCACCGGCACCCCGAAGACCATCGCCGAGATCCAGCAGGATTGGGACACCAACCCCCGCTGGAAGGGCGTCACCCGTAACTTCACCGCACAGCAGGTCTCCGACCTCCAGGGCACCGTCGTCGAAGAAGCGACCCTCGCTCGCCGCGGCAGCGAGATCCTGTGGGACCTTGTCAACAACGAGGACTACATCAACTCGCTCGGTGCCCTCACCGGCAACCAGGCCGTGCAGCAGATTCGCGCCGGCCTCCAGGCGATCTACCTCTCCGGCTGGCAGGTCGCAGGCGACGCAAACCTCTCGGGCCACACCTACCCGGACCAGAGCCTCTACCCGGCCAACTCGGTCCCCTCGGTCGTCCGTCGCATCAACAACGCGCTCTTGCGTGCCGACGAGATCGCCAAGATCGAAGGCGACACCTCCGTCAAGAACTGGGTCGCCCCGATCGTCGCCGACGCCGAAGCCGGCTTCGGTGGCGCGCTGAACGCCTACGAGCTGCAGAAGGCCATGATCGTGGCCGGCGCCGCAGGCGTGCACTGGGAGGACCAGCTCGCATCGGAGAAGAAGTGCGGCCACCTCGGCGGCAAGGTTCTGATCCCCACCCAGCAGCACATCCGTACCCTGACCTCGGCACGCCTCGCGTCCGACGTCGCCGACGTCCCGTCGGTCATCATCGCCCGCACCGACGCCGAGGCAGCCACGCTGATCACCTCCGACGTCGACGAGCGTGACCGTGAGTTCCTCGACGGAACCCGCACCGCAGAAGGCTTCTTCGGCGTCAAGAACGGCATCGAGCCCTGCATCGCCCGTGCGAAGGCCTACGCCCCGTACGCAGACCTCATCTGGATGGAGACCGGCGTGCCGGATCTCGAGGTCGCCAAGAAGTTCTCCGAGTCGGTTCGCAGCGAGTTCCCGGACCAGCTGCTCGCCTACAACTGCTCGCCTTCGTTCAACTGGAAGGCGCACCTGGACGACGCGACCATCGCCAAGTTCCAGAAGGAACTCGGAGCCATGGGCTTCAAGTTCCAGTTCATCACCCTGGCCGGCTTCCACTCGCTCAACTACGGCATGTTCGACCTGGCACACGGCTACGCCCGCGAAGGCATGACCGCATTCGTCGACCTGCAGGAGCGCGAGTTCAAGGCAGCCGAAGAGCGCGGCTTCACCGCCATCAAGCACCAGCGTGAGGTCGGTGCCGGCTACTTCGACCGCATCGCCACCACCGTCGACCCCAACACCTCGACGGCAGCACTGAAGGGCTCCACCGAAGAAGGCCAGTTCCACTGAGCTAGCCCGCCTCTCCGAACCTTCAGCGCACTAGTCGGGCGGTCCGCAACTTTCGTTGCGGGCCGCCTGTTCTGTACCACGAAGGCCTTGGGCGTGCCCGGCAAGAGTTACCCTCATATCGCCTTATGCTGTTGTGCTGCAACATTATTCGCTAGGAGTTTGCTGTGACGGTCGAGAGGGTGGGGATCGTCGGAGCGGGGCAGATGGGGGCAGGAATAGCCGAGGTGTGTGCCCGCGCCCATGTCGACGTGTTGGTCCACGAACAGACCCGCGAACTGACCAGTGCCGGACGCACCCGCATCCTGAGGTCCCTCGACCGCGGAGTGAGCAGCGGCAAGATCACCGAACGCGAGCGAGAACACGCCGCGGCCAGGCTGCGATTCACCTCCGACCTCGCCGACTTCGGCGATCGCCAACTCGTTGTCGAAGCAGTACTCGAAGACGAGAAGATCAAAGCCGACATCTTCGCCGAGCTCGACTCGGTGGTGACCGACCCCGACGCCGTCATCGCCTCGAACACCTCCTCCATTCCCATCGTCAGCCTGGGAGCCGCGACGACGGCACCCGGCCGCGTCGTCGGTCTGCACTTCTTCAACCCGGTCCCGGTACTGCCACTCGTCGAACTCGTCACCACCGACCTGACCGCACCGGCAGTGGCCGACCGCGCCGAGCGCTTCGCAGGCGACGTTCTCGGTAAACAGGTAGTGCGCTCGGCCGATCGCTCGGGCTTCGTCGTCAACGCGTTGCTCGTGCCGTATCTGCTCTCTGCGATTCGCATGGTCGAATCCGGATTCGCCACCAGGGAAGACGTGGACAAGGCGACGGTGCTCGGTCTGGCGCACCCGATGGGGCCGCTCGCACTCGCCGATCTCGTGGGACTCGACACGGTCAAAGCCATTGCCGACGCCATGTATTCGGAGTTCGGAGAACCTCTCTTCCTGGCACCCCCGCTGCTGCTGCACATGGTCGAATCGGGGCACGTGGGCAAGAAGGCCGGAGCCGGGTTCTACCGCTACGAGAACGGCCGGATCGCAAAGTAGACCCCGCAGCGGGCGGGTTGCCCCGCGTCGGTCATCGGAGCGCTATTGTCGGTCTGCGAACGCAGTCACTTCGATCACAGGAGCGTGTCAGTGAGCAAGTCCACGAAGTCGAACGGTGTGGTTCCCAAGGCATTCGGGATCGGGTTGGCCGCGACCGGTGCCGCCCACTTCGTGGTGCCGGAGGCGTTCGAGGGAATCACCAAGCTCCCGTTCCCCAAGGACACTCGAACCTGGATCAGTCGCAACGGAGCCACCGAATTGGCCGTCGGCGCGGCGATCGCATACCCCGGGACGCGTAAGATCGGACTGGTCGGTCTGGTGGCGTACGTTGGGTGGCTCGGCATCAATATCGCCAAGAACAGCTGACGTTACTGTTGCGAACGACTCGTTTAGAGCAGGAATAGCCTGGTCGAGGCGGTAGCTGCCTTGCGCTCGCACTGATGCGTAGGTAGCAATATAGATATGACTTCAGCTACCGCTTACCAGGCCACCGCTCCGGACGCCCCGCTCGAGAAGGCGACGATCGAGCGGCGCGCCGTCGGACCGAACGACATCCTCATCGACGTCAAGTTCGCGGGCATCTGCCACTCCGACATCCACACCGCCCGTAACGAGTGGGGCGGCACCACGTACCCCGTCGTTCCCGGGCACGAGATCGCAGGCATCGTGGCCGAGGTCGGCTCCGAGGTGACCACCCGCAAGGTGGGCGACCGCGTCGGCGTCGGCTGCTTCGTCGACTCCTGTGGCGAGTGCGAGGCGTGCAAGGACGGCGACGAGCAGTACTGCACCAAGGGCGTCGTACAGACCTACAACTCGGAGACCTACGAGGGCGAGTTCACCCACGGCGGCTACTCCACCCAGATCGTCGTGACGGAGAAGTTCGTCCTCGGCATCCCGGAAGGCGTCGAGCTCGATGTCGCCGCGCCTCTGCTGTGTGCAGGCATCACGCTGTACTCGCCGCTCAAGCACTGGGGAGCCGGCCCCGACAAGAAGGTCGCCATCATCGGTATGGGCGGCCTTGGACACATCGGCGTCAAGATCGCCCACGCCATGGGTGCCCACGTCACCGTCCTGAGCCAGACCGACGCCAAAGAGGCCGACGGCAAGGCCTACGGTGCCGACGAGTACTACGCAACCAAGGACACCACGGCGCTGAAGGATCTGCAGGGCAAGTTCGACCTGATCCTCAACACCGTCTCGGCGAACCTGCCCATGGGCAAGTACCTCGGACTGCTCGCCCGCAACGGCACCCTCGTCGAACTCGGCGTTCCCGAGAAGCCGCTCGAGGTGCCCGCCTTCAACCTGCTGGCCAACCGTCGTTCGTTCGCAGGATCCATGGTCGGCGGCATCGCCGAGACCCAGGAAATGCTGGACTTCTGCGCCGAGCACCACATCGGTGCCGAGATCGAGGTCATCCCGGCCGAGAAGATCAACGAGGCCTACGACCGCGTCATCAAGTCCGACGTGCGCTACCGCTTCGTGATCGACGCAGCCACGCTGTAACTGTCACCTTGGACGAGTGAATGGTCCATCGACCTGCCCAGACGGGGGTCGATGGACCATTCACGTCTTCGAAGTGGGTTCAGCTCTCGGCCAGTCGCTTCTTCTCGTGCTCGACGTCGAAATCCGCAGCGGGCCAATCGAGGTCGAGCTTCTCCAACGTGTCGATCAAAATTTCCGTGACGGCCAAGCGGCTGTACCACTTGCGGTCGGCGGGGACGACGTACCAGGGCGCATGATCGAAGTCCGTGCGATCGAGAACCCGCTGATACGCCGCCCGGTACTGCGGTAGAAAACCACGCTCGGTGACGTCGCCCGGGTTGTACTTCCAGTGCTTCTCGGGTCGGTCGAGTCGCTCCTGCAGTCGCTTCTTCTGCTCGTCGGCCGAGACGAACAAGGCCACCTTGACCACGACGGTGTCCTCGTCGACCAAATCCTTCTCGAAGGCGTTGATCTCGTCGAACCGCTTCTCCCACACCTGCCGCGGCACCAGATCGTGAACCGCGACGACGAGAACGTCCTCGTAGTGGGACCGATCGAACACCCCGATCCGGCCGGCCCGCGGAAGTGCCTTGCGGATGCGCCACAGGTAGTGGTGCTGCTTCTCTTCCTGAGTCGGCACCCCGAACGAGGCGAGGTCGACGCCCTGCGGATCGACCATCCCGATGACGTGCTTGACCATGCCGCCCTTGCCCGCGGTGTCCATGCCCTGCAGCACCAGCAGAACCGACTTGGTTCCGCCCGCGCGACCGTGGGCATAGAGCTTCTCCTGCAGCGCTGCCAGCACTGCACCGCGCTGTTCGAGCACGTCGTTGCCGTGCGCCTTCGCGCCGTCGAAACCCGGAGTTGCCGTGAAATCGATGTCCTCCACACGGGGAGAGGAACTGGCCCGCAGCACATCGACGGGAGAAAGAGTCCACAGTTTCGACTTGTCGGCCATAGCCGAGAAGACTACTTCTCTACCATGGGATTCATGGCCCCTACCATTGCAAAAGCAGAAACCGTGTCGCGTGAGCAACTGCTCGAATTCGTATCTCCGCGGCACCACCACACCCTGATCACCCGTAAGCGCGACGACGGTCTGCAGGTCTCCCCGGTCTCGGCCGGAGTGGACTCGGAAGGCCGCATCGTCATCGCCACGTACCCCGAGCGCGCGAAGGTGCACAACATCCGCCGCAATTCCGCCGTCACGGTGCTGGTGCACAGTGATGACTGGAACGGCGACTACGTCCAGGTCGACGGCACCGCCGAAATCATCGATCTTCCCGACGCCGTCGAGCCTCTGGTTGAGTACTTCCGCAGCATCGCCGGCGAGCACTCGGACTGGGACGAGTACCGCGCGGCGATGGTGAAGCAGGGAAAGTCGTTGATACGCATCGTGATCGACACCTGGGGCCCGATCGCCGCGGGTGGATTTCCCCCGGGAAGAGTGTGACAAGCCCGCCGGGGAGGGTGTGATCTAGCCCTTCAGTGGTGCCGCGAACAGTGGCACCGCGTTTTCCAGTGCGTATCGGGTGCCTGCGACCGAGGCGGCCGAGAATGCGTTGGACAGGTCGGTGTCACCGAGGACCACGAGGCGTCCGTCCCGTGCCGACGGCAGGCCCTGGATCGACGGGTTGTCGGTGATCACCTCGGGTCCGGTGCCGATGGGGAACATGACGGTGAGGTCGGCGTCCAGTGCGGAGATGTTCTCCTCGGACAGTTCGATGCTGAACGCTCCGGGTTCGGCGCGGTCCTGGACGGCCGGAGTGTTGGTCAGGCCGAGTGATTCGAGGAAGTCGACGCGGGTGTCGCCGCGGACGTAGGCACCGACCTGTCCGCTGTAGAGAGTGCCGACGGCAACGGTCTTGTCGGCGAATTCGGGGTTGGCCGCGATGGTGTTGTCGAACAATGCCCTGGTGTCGTCGACGAGCTGCTTGCCCTCGTCGACCTTGCCCAGTGCCTGCGCGACGATCTCGGTCTGCCCGTCCCAGGTGGTGCCGTAGGCGACGTCGGTTCCCGGAGGTGCCGCGACGGTCGGCGCGATGTCGGACAGGTCGTCGTAGACGGCCTTGTCGTTGGTGCTGCGCGTCCACAGAATCAGGTCCGGTTCCAAAGCCGCCACCGATTCCATGTTCACGTCGAAGGTGCCGACGATCGTGGGGTCGGTGTCGTAGGACTCGTCGACCCATGGACCGAGGCCGTTGCCGCCGACGCCGAGCCAGTCACTGGCTCCGACGGGTTGTACACCGAGGGCGAGCGCAGTTTCGGCATCGGACCAACCGAGTGCGACCACTCGCTGCGGGTTCGCAGGGACTTCGACGTCGCCGAACATGTCGGTGACGACGACACCGCCGACCTCGGAGGAATCGGCGCTGTCGCCGTCGCCGGCGTCGGAGCTGCATGCGGTCAGGGTGAGAGCGAGGGCCAGGACTGCCGCAGGCAGGGCCAAAGAACGAGAGATGCGCATAGGGCACGCTAACCTATCAAGCGCTGAAATGCTCCACGATCTTCGCGCAGAAGGCAGGCAGGTCGTCCGGGTTTCGGCTCGAGATCAGATTGCCGTCGACGACCACTTCCTCGTCGACGACCGTGCCACCGGCGTTGCGAATGTCGGTTCGGATGCTCGGGTAGGACGTCAATGTCCGGCCCTTCAGAACGTCGGCTTCGACGAGTGTCCAGGCCCCGTGGCAAATGACGCCGACGGGCTTGCGGGCTTGTACGAACGAGCGGACGAACTCCACGGCATCCGCGTCGACGCGAAGTTGATCGGGGTTGGTGGTTCCGCCGGGCAGGATCAGCGCGTCGAAGTCGTCGGCCGAGACGTCGGCGACGACGCTGTCGACGGTGAAGGTGTCTGCGGCATTGACGTCACCCTTCATGGCTTGGATGTCGCCGTGGTCGAGCGAGACCAATGTGACTGAGGCCCCGGCATTTTCGACTGCTTCGCGGGGCTGCACCAGCTCGACTTGCTCGACGCCGTCGGTGGCGAGAATCGCGATGCGGCGTCCGGTCAATGTTTCGGTAGTCATACCCTCTCGGATGTCCGACCGGGCCTGATCTCAAACTGACGAGCGATGGTACGAATGGAGACATGAGCGACTCACCCATCGAAACCCCGACCGAGGATCGCGTCGAACAGAATCTCCCGATCGCGGACGAGCCGGACGAGCCGAACGCAGATGATCTGCCCATCGAGGCCGACGCCCGTGACGTGCTGGATCAACGAGCAGAAGTGCCCGTGGACGACGACGGGTACGACGAGCGCTAAGGCGTGTTCGGCTCCTCGTCGACCAACGGATGTGGCTGTGACTTGAATTTTGCGGGGGAGCCGTCGGCCATCGCGACCCCGTGGATTCCGCCCCACATCATCATGCAGAGGTAGTCGATCAAATCGTCTGCGGACATCGACTTGTTGGAGATCCACCAGTGCGTGGCCAACTGGACCGCGCCGACGATGGCGAAGGCCCACGGCACCGAACCACCGGAATCCATTTCGCGTTGCCGTAGGCGTTCACCGAGCACCGTGGAGAGCAACTCGGCGATCATCCGCTCGGACTCGGCGACGACATCGCGGTTGTTGCCGGCGTTGTTCGCCATGACGTAGAGGTAGACCTCGGGATCGGTGGCCACCGTCTCGACATAGGCGGTCACGACGATGCGGGTGAGCTCGTACTCGTCGAGTTCGTGGGCGATCGCCGAGTAGATGCGCGGAGCAAGCGTGGTCTCGACGTACCGAGACATGGTGGCGCTCGTCAGATCGTTCTTGTCGGTGAAATAGCGGTAGAGCACCGTCTTGGAGATACCGATCTCCGACGCGATCTCGTCCATCCCGATCTCGCGGCCGCGCAACCGGATCGCGGCCAACGTGCCGTCGACGAGCTCTTCGCGGCGGGCGATCTTGTGCTCACGCCACCGACGTTTTCGGCCGTCCGGCTTCTCGACCTTCGGCTTGTCCTCGCTCGGCTCGGACTCGTCCAGCTTTGCCTCCGTCGTATTTCTCGCCACAACCCCACCCTATGCGCCTTGTCCGACACCACTGCAGGCTGCGTCCGGTTGGTCTGCCGAGATTCTGGGCACAATGTCGGTTGTGCAGCTCATGAACTTCGACGACGAGACCAAGCGTCGCGACCTCCGCAAGATGAAAACAGTCGCGACGGGCTTTCTCGTCTTCGCGTCGATCGTCTACCTCTTCTGCCGGTGGCAGGAGTCGACGGGTGCAGGTGCCTGGGTCGGCTACGTCCGCGCTGCGTCGGAAGCGGGCATGGTCGGCGCACTCGCGGACTGGTTCGCGGTGACGGCACTGTTCAAGCACCCGCTCGGTATTCCGATCCCGCACACGGCTCTGATCAAGAAGAAGAAGGACCAGCTGGGCGCGAGCCTGAGCTCGTTCGTCGGTAGCAATTTCCTCGCTCCCGAGGTGGTGTCCGAGAAGGTCGCGTCGGCGCAGGTTCCGTTGCGGCTGGGTACCTGGCTCGCTCAGCCCGACAACGCCGAACGCGTCGCGGCCGAGGCGGCGACCGTGTTGCACGGCGTCGTCGACGTGCTCAACGACGAGGACATCACCGCCGTCATCGACAGCACCATCGTGCGGCGTCTCGCCGATCCTCAGTGGGGCCCGCCCATCGGCCGGATCCTCGACGAGTTGCTCCGCGAGAACCGTCAGCTGCCGTTGATCGACATGCTCGCCGAACGCGCTCACCAATGGGCGCTGGGCAGCCAGGAGATGATCGATCGCGTCGTGGCGCGGGACTCGCCGAACTGGTCGCCGAAGTTCGTCGACACGTTGCTGGGGGAGAAGGTCTACAAGGAACTCGTCGAGTTCACCTGGAAGATCAGGTCCAACCCCGAGCACGACGTGCGTCTGGCCGCCAACAAATTCTTGGTCGACTACGCCAACGATCTGCAGCACGACCCGACGACCATCGAGAAGGCGGAGAAGCTCAAGGCGCAGATCATGGGCCGCGAGGAGATCACCGGGCTCGCGGCAGCGACCTGGAAGGTGGCCAAGCGGCTGATCACCGAGTCGGTCGACGATCCGACGAGCACGCTGCGCACCAAGATCAAGGAGAACACCGTCAACCTCGGCGTGCGGCTCCGCGACGACGAGGAGCTGCGCGGCAAGGTCGACGGTTGGCTGCTCGGCGGAGCGAGCTACATCGCCGCGAACTATGCCGACGAGATCACCACGATCATCGGTGACACCGTCGCTCGGTGGGACGCCGAGGAAGCGAGCAAGAAGATCGAACTGCAGGTCGGACGCGATCTGCAGTTCATTCGAATCAACGGAACCGTCGTCGGATCCATCGCCGGACTGGCCATCTACACGGTCTCGGATCTCATCTTCGGACACTAGTGCTAGCAGAGTGCTTGCAATAGTTAGCACCCTTCGGTACCGTCCAGTAGGACACCGAAAACAGGAGGCCGAGATGGCCGATGACGAGGGGGATCTGGTCGCCAAGGCGACCGAGGCGACGCAGGTCGTCGCCGAGGCGGGGGATCTTGTCGCCGCAGTCGTGACGACTGCAGCTCAGGACATCGGAAGCTACATCCGGTCGCAACGGGAAGCCGCGCAGGTATCGATGCGGCAACTCGCCAGCCGAGCCGGAGTGAGCAACCCCTACCTGAGCCAGATCGAACGCGGACTGCGCAACCCGTCCGCAGAAGTGCTAGCGCAGATAGCCAAGGGTCTGCGCGTCTCCTCGGAGGTGCTGTACGTCCGGGCCGGGATCTTGGAAGCGCGTCCCCACGGTCCGGTGCGCGAAGCTCTGCTCGGCGATGAGCACATCACCGAACGGCAGAAGCAAGTGCTGATCGAGATATACGACTCGTTCTGTCGTGAGAACGAGTCGACGCAGGAGCCCGAACCCGACGAACAGGAGACACCCGATGTCTGATTCCAAGAACTTCGAGAACGTCAAGACCCCCATCTTCGCCGCCGTCGGCGCGGGCGACGCCGTCGTCCAGGCAGTAGCGGACGTCGTCGCTCAGGTGCGTTCGCGCGCCGAGAGCCGCACCAGCGAGGTCAACGCCCGCATCGCCGACCTCTCCGAGGACGTCACCGAAGGCGTCGAGAGCCTGCGCGAGCGGCTGGCGAACCTGCCTGCAGAGCTTCCCGACGAGATCGCCGAACTGCGCGAGCGCTTCACCCCCGAAGAGCTCCGCAAGGTTGCCGAGGCATACCTCAAGGTCGCCTCCGACCTCTACACCTCGCTCGCCGAGCGCGGCGAAGAGACCGTCGAGCGCATCCGCCGCACCCCGGCCGTCGAAGAGAGCCTCGAGCGCGCCAACACCGCAGCCAACGACGTCGTCGACCTCACCGAGCAGGCCCTCGGAACCGTTGCCTCGCAGACCCGCGCAGTCGGCGAGCGCGCCGCAGCTCTGGCCGGCCTCGCGTCGGACAAGGTTCGTGAAGGCGCCGAGGAGATCTCCGAGGCCGCCGACGAGCTCGCCGAGAACATCGACGAAGCAGGCGACGAGGCCAAGGACAAGGCCGTCGAGGCTTCGGACAAGGTGAGCGGCGTGGCAGGCAAGGTCGAGGCCAAGACCCGCAGCAGCGCGAACTCGCCGATCAAGAAGACCCCGGCTCCGGCCAAGCAGACGGCTCCGGCACCGGCTGCCAAGAAGACCGCACCGGCTCCGGCCAAGAAGGCTCCGGCGAAGAAGACCACTCGCTAAAGCATTCGTAAAGAAAACGACCCCTGCGCCGCGCGGCGCAGGGGTCGTTTCTCGTACACTGGCGCACGTGAGCATCGCCGGCAGCTTCAGCTACTACATCCTGACCTTTCTCCAGATCCTCGGAGTGGTGGGCGCAGGATTCGCGATCTTCCACGCACTGCGCCAGCGCCCCGACGCCTTCCCGGCAGTGGACAAGCTGACGAAGACCAAATGGCTGGCCATTCTGTTCATCGGTCTACTGCTCATTCTCGTCTCGGGGGTGATCGGCTTCCTGGGCATCATCGGCGTCGTCGCCGTGTGCGTGTATCTCGTCGACGTCCGTCCCAAGGTCGACAGCATCCAGCGCGGACCCCGCTGGTAGGTAAGTCGCATCGACGCCCACTTCTGTGTGGGCGTACCCTCTACCGCACCCGCTCGGGGGGACACAGGTAGAGGGGAATGTCAGTGGTTTCACGCAAGGTAATCGAACGCGCGCTGCTCGGAATAGGCAGCGCGGCCGCGGCGGCCTCCGTCGGAGCTTTCGTCGTTCGGCGGCGTCGCCTGCACTCGTTCACCAAGACGACCGACGTGCAGCCCGACGAGTTGCTCGAGCGTCCCACGTTCGAGCCGCACATCACCGAGGTGGTCACCGACGACGGTGCGCACCTGCACGTCCGTAGCTACGGGGACGCCGATGCCGAACCGATCGTCTTCAGCCACGGGTGGACCTGCTCGGCCGATTACTGGTACCCACAGATCAATGCCCTTGCCGGCCGCTACCGCGTCGTCACCTACGACCAGCGCGGTCACGGTCGAAGCGACGTCGGGACGCGACCGTTGAGCCCCGACGTGCTGGCCGACGACCTCTCCGCGATCCTTTCCGCCACGGTGGCCGAGGACAACAAGGCCGTCATGGTGGGACACAGCATGGGCGGCATGTCCATCATGGCCTGGGCCGGCAACTATCCCGAACAGGTCGATCGACTCGTCAGCGCTGTGCTCCTCGCCAGCACCGCGACCGACTCCCTGATCCGCGAAACCACCGTCATCCCGCTGCCGCAACGCTTTCCACGGGTCCCCACCCCGGTGGGCAAAGCCGTGCTCAGCTCGGCACTTCCGCTGCGGCCGTCACCGGTGGTGCGCCAAGCCATCAAGTACATCTCGATGGCACCAGGAGCGACACCCGCCGAGGTGGCGTTCTGCGAGAAGATCGTCCTCGAATGCGCCCCGCGCACCCGCGGTATCTGGGGTGCAGCGCTCACCGACCTCGACATCCGCGAGGCCCTGGCGAACATGTCCGTTCCCACCAGCGTGCTCGTCGGGTCTGCCGATCGCTTGACCCCACCGGTGCACGCCCGCAAACTCGCCCGCGCCCTGGACGATCACGATCACCTGAGCAGACTGATCGTGATTCCCGGCATCGGACACATGAGCTCCGTCGAGGCAATCGACGAATTCAACACCGAAGTGGTTCGGCTCCGGAATCTCTAGATTTCAGCTGAACACCACGGTCTTGCGGCCGTGCACCAGGACACGATCCTCCAGGTGCCACCGCAGACCACGGGAGAGCACCAGCTTCTCGATGTCGCGGCCCTGACGCACCATGTCGGCCACCTCGTCGGAATGATCGACGCGGATGACGTCCTGCTCGATGATCGGACCCGCGTCGAGCTCGGCCGTCACGTAGTGGCACGTCGCACCGATCAGTTTCACGCCCCGCGCGAATGCCTGGTGGTACGGACGAGCGCCGACGAACGACGGCAGGAAGCTGTGATGGATGTTGATGGCCCGGCCTGCCCAGTGCGCGCACAGCGACTCGGGAAGAACCTGCATGAACCGTGCTAGCACCACCGCGTGCGGGTCGTAGGAATCGACCAGCGACCGCACCTCCTCGAAGGCAGGACCGCGCTCGGCCGGATCCTTCGCGAACTCGACGTGATGGAACGGTGTGCCGTGTGCGGCAGCGATCGGCTCGAGTGACTTGTGGTTGCCGATCACCGCGGAGATCTGAGCGGGCAGCTCGCCGCCCGCGGCGCGGCCGAGGAGGTCGTGCAAGCAGTGCGCTTCCTTGCTGACGAGCAGGACCACGCGCTTGGGCTCACCCGAATCATGGAGTGTCCATTCGGTTTCCGGGCCGAGTTCGGCGGCCACCTCGGCGAAACGTGTGCGCAGCTCCTCGATGCTCATGTCCACGGACGACGCGCGTACGGCCTGCCGGGTGAAGAACCAGCCGGTGTCGGGATCGGCGTGATAGGCGGCCTCGACGATCCATCCACCGACCTCGGCGAGGAAGGTCGAGATACGGGCGACGATGCCCGTCTTGTCGGGGCAACCGAGCGACAGAACGTAACGGCGATCCTCGGATACTGAAGAACTCATAGCGCCGATTGTCTCAGGGCGTCCGCACCCCGGTTGCCACCAGTGTCCCGAGATCGATCGAGTCGATTCCACGCTCGGTCAGCAGCGCGGAGAACTCGGCACGGATCCGCGTCCGGGTCGCCTCGTCGAACGGTGTCAGCGCGCCCCGCATCGCGCTGCCCAGCACGAGATCCCACACGAACGACTCCGTCGCGGGAACGTGGTTGGACAGCTCCACGACCTCGACATCGGTGGTGCCTGCCGCGGTGAGCCATGCGGACAGAAGGTCCACCGTCTCCATCCGCCGGATCGGGTGCTTGTCGTAACCGTCCTGCGCGAGTGGCCCGTCGTGCTCGCTCGGCGGCGAATGCGCGCCGATCACCTCGAAGTACGTGCCCGCGAATGCCTCGATCGCACCCTTGCGCCACACCGTCACCCCGACGCGACCGCCCGGACGAACCAGAGACACCAGACGAGCGAAATCCCCCTCGGGATCGGGCAGAAAGAAGATGCCGTACGAACAGGCCAACGCGTCGTAGCCGGCATCGGGAACCGTCGACGGCGGCTCCCACTCGGTGGCGTCGGCGAGGACGAAGTCGATGTTGCGCAGCGCACGGGCGGTGGCTTTCACCCGGCCCACCTCCAACAGGTCGTCGGCCAGATCGATGGCATGCACGAGACCGTCGGGGCCCACAGCCGCCGCCGCGGGAATCGCCGACGCCCCGGTGCCGGAACAGACGTCGAGAACCGCGTCCCCGGTGGCCAATTCGAGCGCAAAGGCGAGCGACTGCCCGGCCGGGCCCCACACCTGCGGCGTCAGGCCGTCGAACTCCCTGCTGGTGGCGTTGAAGGTGGCGGCGAGCGAGGCTGCGGTCATGACCGAAAATCGTAGACCGACAGGGTTACGAATGGCAGAGCTGTGAAAAGCTGGACCGCATGACACTCACCCGCGCCGCCCTCGCCGGAATGGTCGACCACACGCTGCTCAAGCCCGAAGCCACGCAGGCCGACGTGGCCGCCCTCATCGAGGAAGGTCGCGAACTCGGAGTGCTCGCGGTGTGCGTATCGCCCTCGATGCTGCCGATTCGCGCCGAGGGAATGCTCACCGCCGTCGTCGCGGGTTTCCCGTCGGGCAAGCACCATTCGTTGATCAAGGGATCCGAGGCCAGGCTCGCGGTGCAGCAAGGTGCCGACGAGGTCGACATGGTGATCGACGTCGGCGCGGCCATCGCGGGGGACTACAACGCGGTGCTGGCCGACATCGTCACCGTCCGTGAAGGGATCGCCGGAAGCGCTGTCCTGAAGGTGATCATCGAATCGGCCGCACTGTCCGACGAGGCGATCGTCGAGGTGTGCCGCGCGGCCGAGAAGGCCGGTGCCGACTTCGTCAAGACGTCCACCGGATTCCACCCGGCCGGCGGCGCGAGCGTCGAGGCCGTGCGATTGATGGCAGAGACCGTCGGCGGGCGACTGGGCGTCAAGGCCAGCGGCGGCATCCGCACCACGGACGCCGCCCTGGCCATGATCGACGCGGGCGCAACACGATTGGGACTGTCGGGAACACGCGCGGTACTGGACGGTCTGGACTAGAGCGACTGCGTCGCATGTGCACGCTGCGCCTTCGGGTTGTTCCGCAGGCTCCACTCCTGCCTCGTAGCAGGCTACGAGGTTCCGCGCACGTGGGTTACGCGACGAGCGAGCAACCCTCGGGAGTCGGCTGGCTCTGATCCTGCTGGGTCACCGGAATCGTGTACTGCCCGCCTTCGAGGGTGAGCTCGATGCCGGAGTCGGTGACGGTCAGCGACGTCGGAGCCATGTCCAACGGGTAGGCCTGCAGACTGTCGGTCAGCACACCGACGACCGAGTCGACCAGATCGGTGGGAATGCCGAGGCCCAGGATCGACGCGTCGACGGTCTGGACGTCGACCCTGCCGTCCACGACCTCCGGCTTGACGGTCAGATTCGCCAGAGCGCCGACGGCGAAGTCGAGGGTGCCCGCCGATGCGTCCGAGGTGACGCCGGAGACGATCGCGCCGATGCCCTGGCTCTGCAGGGTGCGGGTGATGCCGTCGGTGGACCACGAGATGTCGGCACTCGAGCTGCCGATGGTGCCGCCGGAGTCGGCGGTCTGCGTCAGATTCAGGTCACGTGCCTCGGCCTGGACGACCATGCCCTCGGCGGGTCCGAAGCGTGCGTCGTTGCTGTCGACGGTCACCGAGGAGACCTTCTTGTCGACCAGTGAGAGCAGGACCGGCTTCAAGCCGAGACCGACCTCGACCTGGCTGCCGAGCTCGGATTCGAGCTGACCGGCGAGGCAGGATTTGATCTGCTGACGCACGAACAACTCGCCGCCGATGACGGCGACGAGGAGGACGACAACGACGGAGACTGCGATCAGCGGTGCTGTGCTGCGCCTGGCTGTGGATGACATTCCTGGCAGTCTTCCCGATGATTCTGAGCAAGCTCTGTGAAACTCGCCGAACCTGTGTAGCCGGTACCAAAGTTTGTGACCTGTAACACATTGTGACGTACTCTTGCGTCATGGGTACGACAGGACCGAGCGTGCACGAACTGCACTCGTTGGCCACTCGTCAGGACGGCTATTTCACCGCCGAGCAGGCCGGTGAGCTCGGCTTCGATTCTGCGATGGTGCGCGTCAATCTGGCCACGAACACGTGGACTCGCGTCGAGCGCAACCTGTTCCGACTCGGCCAGTGGCCGCACAGTGAACTCGAAGTGTTCGCCATGTGGTGCGCCTGGTTCGGCGGCGAGGCCGTGATCTCGCACCAGAGTGCGGCCGAGCTACACGGATTCGGGCACCTTCACCCGCAATTCGTGCACGTCTGCGCATTCGGCGACCTACGACTGACCGACACCAGGCTGGCAGTTCACCGTCTGCGGCTCGAGCCGCGGGACGTCGAATCGGCTGGCACGTTCAACCTCACCACCCCGGTGCGCACGGTGCTCGACCTCGCCGCAGGTGGCATCTCGCAGATCACCCTCGACGAGGTGGTGTGCGACGCCGTCGCGATCGGTCGCGTCGACCCGCACACGCTGTACACCGAGGCCGGAAACAGCACCGATCGAGTGGCCGAACGCGTCGAACTGGCGCTGTCCGCCTGCACTTAGCCGCGAAATCGGGTGCAACTGACCGCGCTCAGCGCGGTC
>NZ_LVCU01000050.1:0-5533 GCF_001647185.1 Rhodococcus sp. EPR-147 | reverse complement strand
TCGGAAGACCCTGTTCGGCAAGCACTTTCATGGCCGCGCGCCATCGAATTCGAGGCCCGAACGGTGCCAGCGGTGCCGACACCGACCACGC
The DNA here is from genome assembly GCF_001647185.1 of Rhodococcus sp. EPR-147. Classification (NCBI taxonomy): domain Bacteria; kingdom Bacillati; phylum Actinomycetota; class Actinomycetes; order Mycobacteriales; family Nocardiaceae; genus Rhodococcus; species Rhodococcus sp. EPR-147. Next base: position 5,442 of record NZ_LVCU01000050.1, on the reverse strand, counting down.
TCTGTCGGCCCGTCGAAGCAGATCGTGCACGAGCTCACCCTCGATGTTGCGATGAATCAACACCTTCGGTAGCCGCTCCGCGATGTCCGACGGCATCTCGATGTCGAACGGATCCCATGCCAGCGTCAGTGAACGTGGCCCATCGGCGTCGAGCAACACCCAGGCGCAACGTCGACCGAGCTCGTCGCAGGTGCCGTCGATCAGCAGGCCGCCCGGTGCCAGGCCCGACAGAATGCGTTGCCAGGCAGCAGGTACCGCGTCCTCGGGATACTGCCGCAGTACGTTGAACGCCCGGACCAGGTTGGGACGCAATCCCGCCAGCTCGAAACCGCCGCGGGCGAACTCGACGCCGTCACTCCCCGGAACGACGCGTGCGGGGTCGATCTCCAGACCGGTGACTCGGAGATCGGGCCGGACGGTGCGCAGTCGACTGGCCAGCTCGCGCGTCGTGTTCGGCATCGCCCCGTACCCGAGGTCGACGACGAGGGGATCGGGCGAGCCCTTCAGAACGCGTCGAACATCGGGACTGTGCATCAGCCACCGGTCGCTACGACGCAACCGATTGATGCCGGTGGTGCCGCGGGTGATGACGCCTTCGGGGGCAGGAGTGGAGCCTGCGGAACGACCCCTGTTCGGTTTGCTCAGGGCTAGGCGTTCTTTTCGAGCCAGTCGGCGGTTACTTCGCCTTCACCGCGCCACAGGTCGATGAGGTTGACGAGCATGAGTTGCTCGAGTTTGCCGCCGATGAACGGCAGGAAGACCTTGGCCTCGGAGGAGGTGCGCAGCGTCGAACCGCCGTTGGTGGGGAAGAGCGAGGTGGTGCCCTTCAGCGAGCCGGGTCCGGCCGGAATCGACGCGTCGTAGTGGCCCGCGGTGACTTCCTCGTAGGCGTCGAAGTGCACGTTGCGGGTGATGACCATGTCTTTCTTCATCACCGTCTGCGCGATGTCGGGCAATTCGGTGCGCGGGATGACGTGGTGCATAACGATGTCGATTCCGGCGTCGGACACCTCGAAGCTCTTCAGCTCGTTCTCCGAGTACTTACGCATCTCCTCGATGCGCGCATCCCAGTGATCGCGACTGGAGAGAGCTGCATAGACCTGCTGCGTCGAGTGGGTGAACCGGGCGGAGTAGTTCATTCGGCGAGCCATAGTGCGCCAGGCTAGCCGTTGCCCTGCGCGGCGATCCAGTTACCGGTGAAGTCCTGCTCGTTGTCGATGAGCGAGAGCACCTGCTCGCTGATCATCGCTTCGATCTTGCCGCCGAAGATGGGGACCTTGACCTCGGTGGTGCCGGCCAGTGCGATGGTCGTCGTCTCGCCGGTGGCGTCGAGCGTGGTGGTGCCGGTGATGCGGGCCGGTGCGCCTTCGACGGTCGCTCCGAAGGTGCCGGCGGCGTGGGTACCGTCGAACGGTCCCCAGCTCTCGGTGCGTTCGATGATGAGGTCGCCCTTCTTGAACGCAGTCACCGCGGCCGGCAACTCCTCTTCGGGGACGGCCTGGGTCATGACGACGTCGATGGTGCCGTCGCCGACGGTGATGCTCTTCACGCTGGCACTGGGGCCGCCGATCTGCTCGATGCGGTCCTTCCAGTACTGCTCGGACGTCAGTGCAGCGTGGACCTTGTCGGCGGAGGCGGGCACAGTCGAGCTGTGCTCAATGGGGCGAGGCATCCCCGCAGGTTACCGGGTGGGTCCGACGCTTGTGCGCGACCGGTAGCGTGAGAGTCCGTGCCTACTGCAATTTCGGAGCTCACCACCATTCGGGTGGGCGGCCCGGCCCGTGAATTCTGCGTCGCGACGACCGGCGACGAGCTGGTCTCCCTCGTGCGCGACGCGGATCGCGCGGAGACCGATGTGCTGGTCGTCGGCGGTGGATCCAATCTGGTCGTCGGCGACGAGGGGTTCGACGGCCGAGTGATTCGGGTGACCGGTTCGCGGCTGGACATCGACGGCGAGATCGTGACGGTCGACGCCGGTGTCGAGTGGGATGCCGTCGTGCAGGCGACGATCGATGCGGGGCTGTCCGGCATGGAGGCGCTGTCGGGCATTCCAGGAACCACCGGCGCGACGCCCATCCAGAACGTGGGCGCGTACGGCGCGTCGACGTCGGAGTTGCTGCACGCTCTCACCGTCTACGACCGACAGACCCAGGAGACTTCGGTGTGGACGCCGGAGCAGTGTGGTTTCGGAACGCATCGATCGTCGGTGTTCAAGCGGTCCTCGCGGTACGTGATTCTGGACGTGAGCTTCGCGCTGAAGAAGACGACCGAGTCGCTTCCGGTGCGGTACGCGGCGTTGTCGGAGCGTCTCGACGTGCAGATCGGTGACGTCGTACCGGTGCCGGACGTACGCGCGGCCGTGCTGGCTCTGCGCGGTGAGCGGGGCATGGTGCTCGACGCGAGCGATCACGACACGTGGAGCGTCGGTTCGTTCTTCCTCAACCCGGTACTGCCCGAGGTGCCCGAGGCCGCCGCGCACGCACCCAGCTTCCCCGACCCCGCGGGAACCAAGATCCCGGCTGCCTGGCTGATCCAGAACGCGGGCTTTCCGCGCGGTTACGGCACCGAATTCGGGCGCGGCACCGCAGCGTTGTCGTCCAAGCACGTGCTGGCCGTCACGAACAGGGGTGGGGCCACCGCGTCGGACATCATGGCGCTGGCCGCGCACGTGCGAGACGGGGTGCAGGAGAAGTTCGGCGTCACGCTCACGCCCGAGTGTGACCTCGTCAACTGCGCGCTGGGTTAGGACCGGTCGAAACGGCGCATACGATGGAGCTTTGCAAGTGAAAGCTCGTAGGAGGTAAATCAGTGCAGGTCACCAGCGTGGGACATGCGGGATTCCATATTCGGACCGACGCCGGAAGCATCCTGTGCGATCCGTGGGTCAACCCGTCGTTCTACGCGTCGTGGTTCCCGTTTCCCGACAACTCGGGCCTGGACTGGGACGCTCTGGGTGATTGCGACTACCTCTACGTCTCACACCTGCACAAGGACCACTTCGACCCGAAGAATCTGGCCGAGCACGTCAACAAGGACGCCACGGTTCTGCTGCCGGACTATCCGGTGCTCGATCTCAAGCACGAGCTCGAGAAGCTCGGGTTCCACAAGTTCTACGAGACGACGGACTCGGTCAAGCACACGATCTCCGGGCCCAAGGGCGATCTCGACATCATGATCATCGCGCTGCGTGCGCCCGCAGACGGTCCCATCGGCGACTCGGGTCTGGTTGTCTCGGACGGCAAGACCGTCGCGTTCAACATGAACGACGCGAGGCCGGTGGACCTGGACGTGATGACCGAGAACTTCGGTCCCGTGGACGTGCACATGCTGCAGTATTCGGGCGCGATCTGGTACCCGATGGTCTACGACATGGTCTCGCGCGCGAAGAAGAACTTCGGCATCCAGAAGCGTCAGCGTCAGATGGATCGGGCGCGCCAGTACATCGAACAGGTCGGCTCGACGTGGGTGATTCCGTCCGCGGGCCCGCCGTGCTTCCTCGACGACGAGCTGCGCTCGCTCAACGACGTCTACGGCGCCCCGGCCAACGTGTTCCCGGACCAGATGGTGTTCCTCGAGCAGATGCGACTGCACGGGCACGACAAGGGCCTGCTGATGATGCCGGGCACTGCCGCAACCTTCGACGGTTCCGAATTGCTCTCGCACGAGCATCCGATCCCGACCGCCGAAGCCGAGGCCATCTTCACGACCGGCAAGGCCGACTACATCGAGGCCTACGCCCAGCGTCAGGCGTCGGTCATCGCTGCCGAGAAGGCAGCCTGGGCTCCGGCCGAGGGCGAGCCCCTGCTCGAACCGATGCGAGGCCTGTTCGAGCCGATCATGGCGCAGACCGATCTGATCTGCGACGGCATCGGCTACCCCGTCGGAATCACGATGGGTGACGAAACCGTCGTACTCGACTTTCCGAAACGGATTGTGCGCGAACCGATTTCGGACGAGAAGTTCCGCTACAGCTTCACCATCCCACCGGAGCTGGTACGCACCGCCATACGTGACCAGGAGCCGGACTGGGTCAACTCGATCTTCCTGTCCACCCGCTTCCGGGCCCGACGCGTCGGCGGCTACAACGAGTTTCTCTACACGTTCTTCAAGTGCCTCACCGACGAGCGCATCGCCTACGCAGACGGTTGGTTCTCCGAGGCGCACGACGACACCGCCACGATCACGATGGGCGGCTACGAGATCCAACGCCGCTGCCCACACCTGAAGGCGGACCTGACGAAGTTCGGCATCGTCGAGGGAAAGAAGCTCACCTGCAATCTGCACGGATGGGATTGGAACCTCGAGACCGGCCGCTGCCTCACCTCGAAAGGCCACGAACTGCGCACGCGCAAACTCTGAGTTCATTCCGCAGGCTCCACTCCTGCACCTGTGATCCTGCCCCCGAAAATCGGGGTAGTTCGCAGACGCAGGTACGTTGGACAACGTGCATGAGCAGGTAGAACAGACAAAACGGACGCGCACGGTGTGGTTGATCGCCGTGCTCGTCGCCTTGGTGGCACTCGTGGCAGGCTGCACCGTCGGATCGGGCGATGGCAGCTCGGGTGCCGCGGCCCCGACCACCGCGGCAGCTCCCGTCGCCCAGGTCACCGAGAACCCGGTCGCAGGTGCCGTCGACGTCAGTCCCGTCGCGCCCATCTCGGTCTCGGTCGCCGACGGAACGCTCACCCAGGTGGCGTTGACCAACCCCGACGGCAAGGTCGTCCAGGGCGCGCTCTCGCCCGACAAGACCTCGTACGCCGTCACCGAGCCCCTGGGCTACGGCGTGCAGTACACATGGTCCGGCACCGCACTGGGCAGCGACAACAAGACCGTCGACATCACCGGGGCCTTCACCACCGTCGAACCAGACAGCCGTACGTCGGTGAGCACCAACATCGGCGACGGCCAGGAAGTCGGCATCGCCGCGCCGATCATCCTGCAGTTCGACTCGGCGATCGCGGACAAGGCGGCCGTCGAGAAGGCATTGACGGTGACCACCAACCCGCCGACGCCCGGCGCGTGGGCCTGGTTCCCCGACGACAACGGCTCGCGCATCCACTGGCGTCCCACCGACTACTGGGCTCCCGGCACGACGGTCTCGGTGGACGCCAAGCTCTACGGCGTGAACTACGGCGACGGCGCGTACGGTGCCGACGACGTCACCCTGAACTTCAGCATCGGACGCAGCCAGGTGGTCATCGCCGACGCGACCAGCCACCGCATGCAGGTGGTCCGTGACGGCCAGACGATCATGGACATCCCCGTCAGCTACGGCGAGGGCAACGAGGATCGCAACGTCACCCGCAGCGGCATCCACGTCGTCACCGAGAAGCACGAGGACTTCCTGATGTCCAACCCGCCGTTCTACGAGAACGTTCGCGAACGCTGGGCGGTGCGCATCTCCAACAACGGTGAATTCATCCACGCCAATCCGCTGACCAC
>NZ_LVCU01000049.1:0-1118 GCF_001647185.1 Rhodococcus sp. EPR-147 | reverse complement strand
ACGGCGACCCCGTCGAGGTCACCGGAACGCGCATCGACCTCTCGGCCGCGGACGGCGACCTGTACGACTGGGCCATCGACTGGCCGACGTGGGAGTCGATGGGAGCGGCGTAGCCGCAGGTGAGCGAAAACTCGTAGCAGGGGTCGAGTTTCCGCTCACGTGCGGCGAAGCCGCTACGTGCGGGAGAAGCGCCCCGGACCGGCCTGGTCACGTGGCTTGATGATGATCTGGTCCAGGTTGACGTGCGAGGGACGCGAGGCCACGAAGCCGATCACCTCGGCGATGTCGCTCGCCACCAGCGGTGTGATGCCCTGGTAGACGGCATCGGCCTTGGCCGCGTCGCCGTCGAACCGGACGAGGGAGAACTCGGTTTCCACGGCACCCGGCGCAACCTCGGTCAAGCGAACCGGCTTGCCCAGCAGCTCTCCGCGAAGCGTCCGATGCAGCACTGCCTGAGCGTGTTTGGCCGAGGTGTAGCCCGAACCGTTGTCGTAGGCCTCGAACGCCGCAACGGATGTGATGGTGACGATCAGGCCGTCACCGGAGTCGATCAGCTTGGGCAGCAACGACTTCGTCACCCGCAATGTACCGAGCACGTTGGTCTCCCACATCCAGCGCCAATCGTCGAGGTCGGCGTCTATCACCGGGGCCAAGCCCTTGGCGCCGCCGGCATTGTTGATCAGCACGTCGACGCGGGGAATGACCGCGGTGAACGCCGCGACCGAATCCTCGTCCGTCACATCGAGTTCGAGGGCAGTACCACCGATCTCCGACGCCAACTCCTCGAGCCGGTCGAGGCGGCGGGCTCCGATCACGACGTGGAATCCGTCGGCGGCGAGTTGGCGGGCGGTGGCCGCGCCGATGCCGGAGCTCGCTCCGGTGACGACGGCGATTCGGGCATCGGGGGAAATGTGTTCGGACGAGGTCATGGCCAAATTCTATGCCCGGCGTACCCCGTGCTTTCCGATGCCCGATTGGACACCGGACGCGAGGGTGCTAATTTTGGACCCATGTCCGCCAGTGAGACCACCGCGATGCGGGTCACCTATGTGACCGCGTCCCTCGGTTCTCGCTTGCCGCTTCCTCGGGAACTGTGTTGTCCCGGCCAAGGAATCTGT
>NZ_LVCU01000048.1:0-392 GCF_001647185.1 Rhodococcus sp. EPR-147 | reverse complement strand
CTCTTCCGTCGTTGGTCCATTCACGGCGGAGGTCTGCCACTGCCGAGGATCACAACGAATGTCCGTATCAACGCTGCACCACCACACCGGCCCCACCTCCCTGCGGTCTCTGCCGAGGCCTCGATCGCGCGTTCAACTCGTCGCACCCGATCTGCGGATCGCCGACAGTCCCGCCGCGTCGGTGCTTCGAGTCGCCTGCGTCGAAGGCCCCATCTCGCGCGAACGTGCCGCTCGCGCAACCGGTTCGAGTATCGCCACGGTCAACCGTCAGGTGTCGGCCTTGCTCGCCGTCGGACTGCTCCGTGAGCGCGCAGACCTGACGGCACCCGGCGCGATCGGACGCCCACGGGTGCCGTTCGAGGTCAACCACGAACCGTTCTCGACCATCGGCA
>NZ_LVCU01000047.1:0-2264 GCF_001647185.1 Rhodococcus sp. EPR-147 | reverse complement strand
TCTTCCGAGACAGCTCTTGCCTCCGTCACCCGTAGCGCAAATGCCTTTGCCGGACGCTGGCATCGCCGCACCCCGCTGTGGGTCGGGGTGGCGATCGGTGGACGCGTCGATACCGCGAGCGGCACCGTCGACCACCCGCGGCTGGGATGGGAGAACGGCCGAGTCGCCGGCATCATCGGCGGTGGCCTGGGGCTGCCGATCTCGGTCTCCGGCCACGTCGAGGCCATGGCGGCGTCGGAGCTGCTCCTTGCACCGCGGCTGTCGGACAGCGATGTGGCGCAGAGCACCAGCGGAACCTCGCTGTACTTCTACGCCCGTGAGACCGCGGGCATGGCGCTGACCATCGACGGCCGCGTGCACACCCCCACGAGCGGACCGGGCTCCATCGCGCACCTACCCACCGGATCGTCGGCGCTGTGCGACTGCGGGAATCGTGGATGCCTCGAGGCGTCCGTGAGCGATCGAGCGGCGGTCGCCGCTGCCGTGGACCGCAAAATTGTTGCACCGCAGCCTCATTCGAGCATCGCGGCGGTGTACCAGGCGGCGCGGGGTGGCTCGGAGGAGGCGCGGGAGCTGCTCGTCGAGCGGGCGCAGATTCTGGGTCGGACGGTGGCGCTGCTGCGCGACATGTTCAATCCGGACCGCGTCGTACTCGGAGGTCAGGCGTTCACCGCCTACCCGGCCGGAATTCCGCACGTGGGACGGGCCTTCGCCGCCCATTCGACGTTGGAGCGCAGGGACATTCGGGTGACCGGCTTCGGTGACAAGGTGCAGGAGTATGCCGCGACCGTGGTCTCCCTCAGCGCCCTGTACTCCGATCCGCTCGCCTCGATGCGCAGAGCGGCGGCGTAGGTTCACCCACTATGAGCAAGCCCGATACGAGCACCCGTGCAGCAGGACCGATTCGTCAGGCCACCGGCATCGACGGAGTCAACATCGTCTACCGCGTGAGCGGTGACCCAGCGGCGCGGCCACTGATCCTGCTGCACGGGTGGGCGCAGAGCTCGGCCTGCTGGGGCGAGGGACTGCTGGCCGACCTGGCGGAGCGCTATCGCGTTCTCGCGGTGGATCTACGCGGACACGGCTACTCCGACGCCCCGTCGGCCGGTTACGAAAACTCGAAGAACTGGGCGGGAGACGTGGCTGCCGTGCTGGCCGCCGAGAACATCACCGCCGACGCGGTGCTGCTGGGGTGGTCGTACGGCGGACTGGTGATCTGCGACTACCTCGCCGAACACGGCACGGGCGCGGTGGCGGGCATCGTGCTCGTCGGCGCGATCACCAGCATCGGCAGGGGAGAGGCAGGCGGCCGCGTCGGGACGGCGATGCGAGCGGCGATCCCCGGGGCGATGGCCGAGGAGCCTCGCGTCGCGATCAAGGCGCTCGGGAGTTTCGGGCACGCGCTGACCGGGCCAACGGAAGGTAAGGGCACCGAAGCGCAGGCGCTGTTCGGGCTGACACTGTCGACGAGGCCACGGGTTCGCGCCGCCCTGTTCGATCGAGCGGTCGGCCACGACGACCTGCTGCGCGGCCTCGACATCCCGGCGTTCGTGCTGCACGGAACCGAGGACACCGTCGTCGACGTCTCTGCCGGACGGCACGCTGCGGAGCTGATTCCCACGGCGGTGGCGTCGTACTGGGAGGGCGTCGACCACGGCCCGTTCGTAGCCGATCCGCAGCGATTCCTCACCGAGGTGAGCGAGTTCGTCGACGGTCTCGGTGTGAGGCAGGGCCAGCCGTGAGAAGGGGTAGTTATCGAGACGTAATGTGGAGGCGTGCACACTGAAGAAGTGACTGGACGCCAGCTGAACAGGGTCGCTGTGTTGTCCTTGCATACCTCCCCGCTGGCGCAGCCCGGAACGGGCGATGCGGGCGGCATGAACGTCTACGTGCTGCAGAGCGCTAAAGAGCTGGCCAAACGAGGTGTGGAGGTCGAGATCTTCACCCGCGCGACGGCGTCGACCGATGCTCCCGTCGTCGAGGCAGCTCCCGGTGTGCTGGTGCGCAACATCGTCGCGGGTCCGTTCGAGGGCTTGGACAAGCACGACCTGCCCACACAGCTGTGCGCGTTCGCAGCCGGGGTGCTGCGCGAGGAAGCGCGCCACGAACCCGGCTACTACGACCTGGTTCATTCGCACTACTGGCTCTCGGGGCAGGTCGGCTGGCTGGCGCGCGATCGCTGGGGAGTGCCCCTGGTCCACACCGCGCACACTCTCGCCGCGGTCAAGAACGCGTCTCTGGCGCAGGGCGACTCGCCCGAGCCC
>NZ_LVCU01000046.1:0-5723 GCF_001647185.1 Rhodococcus sp. EPR-147 | reverse complement strand
AGATCTACGGGGCGCAGCAGGGTTCGATCGACGTGGTTGCTCCGGGAGCCGATCTGGCGCAATACAATCCGGGGGACAAGCTGGCGGCGCGCGCCGAACTCGGGTTGAATCCCGACGAGTCGATCGTCGCATTCGTCGGACGCATCCAGCCGCTCAAGGCCCCCGACGTGCTGATCGCCGCGGCTGCCGAAGTGCTGCAGCGCAATCCGAGAACACCACTGCGCGTCCTCATCGTCGGCGGCCCGTCCGGCAGTGGACTGGATCGACCCGACAGCCTCATCGATCTGGCCGAGAACCTGGGGATAGCTGCCCGGGTGACGTTCATGCCGCCGCAACCGTCGGCGCGACTGGCCCAGATCTACCGCGCCGCGGACATCGTCGCCGTGCCGAGCTACAACGAATCGTTCGGCCTGGTCGCGATCGAAGCCCAGGCCTGCGGAACTCCTGTCCTGGCCGCCGACGTCGGCGGACTCGGCGTGGCGGTGCGGTCGGGCGAGACCGGACGCCTGGTGCAAGGCCACCGCACCGACGATTGGGCCGATGCGCTGTCGTCGATGCTGTCGGACCCAGTTGCGTTGGCCGACATGGCGACCGCAGCACCGCTGCACGCCCGCAACTTCTCGTGGGAGCACACCGCCGACGGACTCATCGAGAGCTACCGGCAGGCCAAGTTCCACTTCGACCGCGGCGAGGGGCCGAGCGAGTTCTCGCCGCGACGCGTCAGAGGATTGTCGAAACTACGCAGATCAGGAGCTGTGACTGCATGAGCGAGACTGCCGAACTGATCGACCGGGCACTGAAGGACCGCGAGCTGGACTACACCCGGCGCGGGGACGTGTTCACCGTCGAGCTGCCGGGGGAACGCAAGCTCAAGACAACGACGATGCTGACCGTCGGGCATCACGGGGTGCGCATCGAGGCGTTCGTCTGCCGCAAACCCGACGAGAACTTCGAGGGCGTCTACAGGTACCTGCTGCGACGCAACCGCCGCCTGTACGGAGTGCACTACACGATCGACAAGGTCGGCGACATCTACCTCGTCGGCCGAATCTCGTTGCACGCCGTCACCGGTGACGAACTCGATCGCATTCTCGGACAGACCCTCGAAGCCGCGGACGGCGACTTCAACGTGCTGCTCGAACTGGGATTCGCCGAGTCCATCAAACGCGAATGGGCGTGGCGCGTCTCGCGCGGCGAATCGTTGGCGAACCTGAAGGCATTCGAGCACCTGGTGGACGAGCGGGAAGCGTAACTCGCCGGAAATGGGACGGCGTTGCTGCCGGTAACGTCCGGTTCCTAGCCTAGGGCCATGACCAGGCCAGAGGACGCTCGCCCACCGGTGCTGCAGATGTTCGGCTACGGCCTGCAACACATTCTCTCGATGTTCGGCGGCGTCATCGCCGTTCCGATCATCGTCGGTGGAGCGGCCGGACTGTCCGGGATCGATCAGGCACTGTTGATCTCCTGCGCACTGTTCGTCAGTGGCGTGGCAACTGTGCTGCAAACGATCGGCATCCCGTTCTTCGGCTCGCAACTGCCGCTCGTGCAGGGCATTTCGTTCGCGTCGGTCTCGACGGTTCTGACGATCATCGGCAGCGCGGAGGACGGGCGAACCGGACTGCGCACGGTGCTCGGAGCCGTTCTGGTGGCCGCGCTGATCGGATTGGCCATCGCTCCGTTCTTCTCCAAGATCGTTCGCTTCTTCCCGCCGTTGGTGACCGGAAGCATCATCACCGTCATCGGACTGTCCCTGATGCCGGTGGCCGCGCGCTGGATCACCGGCCAGGAGATGGTGGGCGGAGCACCGAACCCGAACTATCTGGACCCCGGCAACATCGGGCTGGCGATGTTCACCCTCCTCGCCGTGCTGGTGATGACCAAGATCCCCGGACTGTCGCGGCTGTCGATCCTGCTCGGACTCGTCGTCGGCACCATCGCGGCACTGATCGTCGGCAGGACCGACTTCGACGGCGTCGCCGACGCGTCCGTGGTGGCCGTCCCGACACCCTTCGCCTTCGGCTCGCCGATCTTCGCAATCGGCGCGATTCTGTCGATGACCATCGTCATCCTGGTGATCATGGTCGAGACCACCGCCGACATCCTCGCCGTCGGCGAAGTGGTCGGAACCGACGTCGACTCCAAGCGCGTCGGCGACGGCCTGCGCGCCGACATGGTCTCCTCTGCCGTCGCCCCGATCTTCAACAACTTCCCGGCCACGGCCTTCGCACAGAACGTCGGCCTGGTCGCGATGACCGGCATCAAGAGCCGCTTCGTCGTCGCGATGGGCGGTGGCGTGCTTGCGCTGCTGGGCCTTTCGCCGATTCTCGCGGCCGTCGTCGGGGTTGTCCCGTTGCCCGTGCTCGGCGGTGCCGGCATAGCGCTGTTCGGAACCGTCGCCGCCAGCGGTATCCGCACCCTCGGCAAGGTGAACTACGACAACAACTCCAACGTGGTCATCGTGGCGGTGACCTTGGCGTTCGGACTCATACCTGTTGTCGCGAGCGACTTCTGGGACGAGTTCCCGGACTGGTTCGTCACGATCTTCCACTCCGGAATCAGTGCCGCCAGCATCGTCGCGGTGGTACTCAACGTATTCTTCAACGTGTTCAAGCCCGGTACTCCGCCGAACCCCTCGGTGGTGGCAGCGGGGCCGGCAGTGATGGTGCGTGAGGACGAAGCACGAATACTCCGTGAAGGCGGCAGCTTGCCCGACGATCTCTCTTCCGAGAAGGCCGTGCCCGACAAGACACCTGAGTGAAATCCTGCGCACCCTCGCCCGCGCGAGTAGCGTCCCGACCCAGACGAAGTACACCTAAATTGGAGGACATCTTGTCATTCGTTACCCGCACGAGTACGCGGAAGGCAGCACTCGGCGGCGTTGCGTCGCTCGGTGCCATCGCCCTGATCGCAGGCTGTGGATCTGCCCCCGAAGACGAAGGATCGGGCGGAAGCGCATCGAGTGACTTCCTGCCCTGCATGGTCTCCGACAGTGGCGGATTCGACGACAAGTCGTTCAACCAGCTCGGGTTCGAGGGCCTGACCGAAGCCTCCGAGGAGCTCGGCGTCGAGCCGCGCACCGTCGAGTCCGCGTCGCCCACCGACTACGGCCCCAACATCAACAACCTCGTCGATCAGGGCTGCAACCTCATCGTCACCGTCGGATTCGATCTGGCCGACGCCACCAAGGTCGCCGCCGAGGCCAACTCCGACATCGACTTCGCGATCATCGACGACTCCACCATCGATCTGCCGAACGTCAAGCCGCTGACCTACGACGCGTCGCAGTCCGCATTCCTCGCCGGCTACGCGGCCGCCAGCTACAGCACAACCGGAGTGGTCGGTACGTTCGGTGGCTCCCAGCTGCCGACCGTCACCATCTTCATGGACGGTTTCGCCGACGGCGTGAACTACTTCAACGAGCAGAAGGGCGAGGCAGTCCGCGTCATCGGCTGGGACGTGCCCTCGCAGAACGGCTCGTTCACCGGCGGATTCACCGCCAACGAGGTCGCCAAGAACACCGCCCAGGGTCTGATCGACCAGAACGCCGACGTCATCTTCCCGGTCGGTGGACCCATCTATCAGAGTGCGGCACAGGCCATTCGGGACTCCTCGCGCCCCGTCGCCCTCATCGGCGCCGACGCCGACGTGTTCGAATCCGACCCGTCGGTCGGCGACCTGCTGCTCACCTCGGTGACCAAGGGCCTCAAGACCAGCGTCGACGAGGTCGTCGCCAACTCCGGTGCCGATGCATTCGACAACACCCCGTACGTGGGCACGCTCGAGAACGACGGAGTCGGTATCGCACCGTTCCACGATTTCGAGTCCGAGGTCGACCCCGCACTGCAGGGCGAGCTGGACACGATCAAGGCCGGCATCATCGACGGATCCATCACCGTCGAGTCTCCCTCGGCACCCAAGTAGTTCATGAAGCTCGAACTTCGCGGTATCACCAAACGATTCGGCTCGTTGGTTGCCAACGACCACATCGATCTGACCGTCGAATCCGGCGAGATCCACTGCCTGCTCGGCGAGAACGGTGCGGGCAAGTCCACGTTGATGAACGTGCTCAGCGGCCTGTATCGCGCCGAGGAGGGCCAGATCCTGCTCGACGACGTCGAGCAGAACTTCGCCGGACCGGGCGAGGCCATGACTGCCGGGATCGGCATGGTGCATCAGCACTTCATGCTGATTCCGGTGTTCACCGTTGCCGAGAACATCGTGCTCGGCAACGAAACCACCTCGCTCGGTGGACGACTCGACCTCGTGGCAGCGCGGAAGCTGGTGCGGGAGATATCCGCGAGGTTCGGCTTCGACCTCGACCCCGATGCTCTCGTCGACGACCTCCCCGTCGGCGTGCAGCAGCGGGTCGAGATCGTCAAGGCACTCTCTCGTGAGGCCAAGGTGCTCGTGTTCGACGAGCCGACGGCCGTCCTGACGCCGCAGGAGACCGACGATCTGATGCGGATCATGCGGGAACTCGCGGCGTCGGGCACCACGATCGTCTTCATCACCCACAAGCTGCGCGAAGTACGCGAAGTAGCCGACAAGATCACCGTCATCCGGCTCGGCAAGGTCGTCGGAGAAGCAAAGCCCACCGCCAGCAACACCGAGCTCGCTGCACTGATGGTGGGACGCGATGTGCAGCTGACCGTCTCGAAGGATCCGGCCACGCCGGGGGACGCGGCACTGGTCATCGAGAACCTGTCGGTGTTCGACGCCCAGGGCAACAAGACCGTCGACGACGTCAGCCTCGAAGTCGCGGCGGGGGAGATCCTGGCCATCGCCGGCGTGCAGGGCAACGGCCAGACCGAATTCGTCGAAGCCCTACTCGGGTTGCAGGACAACGTATCCGGCAAGATCAGCCTCGACGGCAAATCGCTCGTCGGGTCGACGGTGCAGGACGTGCTCGACGCAGGCGTCGGCTTCGTGCCGGAGGATCGGACCGTCGACGGGTTGGTGGGTGAATTCTCCATCGCGGAGAACCTGATGCTCGATCGCTCCAACAGCATGCCGTTCGTGCGGCGCGGCGCGGTGCAGCGCGAGTACCTCGAGACTTTCGCGTCGGAGAAGCTCAGCGAATTCGACGTGCGCGCACCGGGAATCGGCACCGCCGTCGGACGCCTGTCCGGTGGCAATCAGCAGAAGGTGGTGCTCGCGCGAGAGCTGAGCCGAGACCTGCGTCTGTTCGTCGCAGCGCAGCCCACTCGCGGAATCGACGTGGGATCCATCGAATTCGTACACAAGCGCATCGTCGCCACCCGGGATTCGGGGATCCCGGTCATCGTGGTGTCGAGCGAACTGGACGAGGTCGCCGCACTGGCCGACCGCATCGCCGTCATGTATCGAGGAGCAATCGTGGGAATCGTCCCCGGGGATACGTCCCGCGAAACACTCGGCTTGATGATGGGCGGTGAACGTGGTGAGTGAGGCCGAACAGCCCCCCAAATCCCAGGAACCGTCGAAGTCGCATGTGGTGCTTCGGCAGATCTTCACCGGCAGTGCGATCATCTCGGTTCTCGCGGTACTCCTTGCGCTGATCGTGGGTGCGGTGCTCATCGCCGCCACCAACTCCGGCGTCCAGGAATCGGCCGGGTACTTCTTCTCCCGTCCCTCGGACATGCTGACGGCGATCTGGGATTCTGTTTCCGGGGCGTACTCGTCGCTGTTCCAGGGTTCGGTCTACAACTTCCGTCGACCCGGATTCGAGAACGGCATCCGGCCAC
>NZ_LVCU01000045.1:0-17576 GCF_001647185.1 Rhodococcus sp. EPR-147 | reverse complement strand
GAAGACGGCTGCACTCTTTGCAGGCGTTTCGAGGGTGAGTGCACGTGTCTTCTGACATTCTGATGTCAGAAGTGCGGTGCACGGTCGCACGTTCGGCTCTCGGTGACAGGGAGGCTTGTGGTGGACCCCGACAAGCTCGACGTCGTGGAGACCGGTGTGCTGACAGCGTCGGGGGAGCGGTGGTCCCAGGCCGAGGCCCGTTTCGCTGTCCTGGCTCCCTTGCTGGAGATGCATTCGGTGCGTTCGGAAGCGGTCGACGATGCCGCGCAACGGTTGGGATTGTCCAGGCGGCAGGTCTACACGTTGGTCGGCAGGCTCAGGAACGGGACGGGGACAGTCACCGATCTTCTGACGAAGGTCTCGTCGGGAGGGCGTGGCCGCAGCCGAGTAGCGGCTGAGGTCGAGGAAGTGATCGGCGATCATCTCACCCGCTATTTTCTTCACCGCCAGAAGCTGAGTGTCGCTGCGCTGCACCGACGTATAGCACTGGCGTGTCATCGCGCGGGTTTGCCGGTGCCGGCCAGAAATACCGTCACTGCGCGTATCGCCGCGCTCCCTCCGGCATCGGTGGCCAGGTCAGGCGGAGGACCCGATGCCGCCCGCCCACGTCAGTCCGCCGGCGACGTTCCACCGACGGTTTCGGGGATTCTCGATCAGGTCCAGATCGACCACACCGTCGTCGATCTGATGGTCGTTGACGAGTAAGAGCGGTAACCGATCGGCCGCCCCTACCTGACGATCGCCGTTGATGTCTTCAGCCGTTCCGTACTCGGGTTCGTCGTCACTCTGGAGCCGCCGTCGTCGATATCGGTCGGGTTGTGCCTGGGCCGCGTGTGCTGCGGGAAGCAGACGTGGCTGGAGGCATGCGAGCTGGCGGAGCAGGTGCAGTGGCCGATGGCGGGGAAGCCGAAGCAGTTGTATCTCGACAACGCCTCCGAGTTCAAAAGCGAAGCGCTGCGCCGCGGATGCGCCCAGCACGCCATCACCCTCGAGTACCGTCCTCCGGGCCGACCGCACTACGGCGGGATCGTCGAACGCATCATCGGAACGGCGATGACGGCGGTGCACGAGCTGCCTGGGACCACCTTCTCGAACCCAGCGGACCGAGGAAGTTACGACTCGGACAAGCACGCGGCGTTGACATTGCGTGAGTTGGAGCGTTGGCTGGTCCTGGCTATAGCCTCGTATCACGCGAGCGTTCACGCAGGGATCGGGAACACTCCGGCCGCCGTGTGGGCCGGTGGGGTCGCCGCAGTTGGTCATGCCCCTCGTGTGGTGCTCGGCGAAACCGCGTTCTTGGTGGACTTTCTTCCCGTCATCCGGCGACGTCTGACGCGGACGGGCTTCGTTCTCGATCACGTGCACTACTTCTCGAACGCGCTCAAACCGTGGGTTGCGCGGCGAGAGGATTTGGGGCGGTTCGTGATACGACGTGACCCACGCGATTTGAGCAGAATCTGGGTCCTCGAACCAGACGGTGCCGGCTATGTCGAGGTGCCGTACCGGACGATGTCACATCCCGCGGTGACACTGTGGGAGCACCGAGCTGCTATCGCCCGTCTCCGCGAACAAGGTCGGTCGAACGTCGATGAGAGCGCTCTGTTTTCGATGATCGAGCAGATGCGCGAGGTCACCGACCGCTCGCAGAAAGCCACCCGCAAAGCCCGGCGCAACCGTGCCCGCCGCATGCATCTCACCGGTGCCGCCGCGTGTGCACCGATCCCGGCGATCCACCCGCCGGTGGAGCCTCGAGCGGACGGCGGCACCGCCACGCCGGTCTTCAGCGACATCGAGGAATGGTGAGGCGATGACCGCATAGACAGGAAGTGGCGAAGAACCCGCCGAGTCGTCCATTGAGGATTTGGGGCACCTGCGGATGCCGTACACGCAGATCGCGGCCCTGCGGGCATGCGATGTCACCGCCGATGCGGGTCTCGACGCCTTTCGCGTCGAGACAGGCCGCGGCGTTCGTACCCTCACCTCCCTCGCGCTGGCGGGGACGGGCATTTCTCCGCGCACGGTGTTCCAGCGCTGGTGTGAGGTGCTCGGCCATCAGACCCGGTATGCGAGCACCCGAATGCTCGCCGACGCTCTCGATGCCGTGGACGGTACCGGGCTCGGCGGATACGACCGGTATTTCGATCCGGCCGATCGACAGCCGCTGTCGACTCCTATCGACCGGTGGGGCCACACCCCGTTGGCTGCGACCCCGCTGACCGCCCGTGCGGTAGCGGGCATCGTGCGAATGCACCTGGACGGACGGGCACCCACCCACCTGCAGCCCACTGCGCGGTCACAACATCCGGAGCAGATCGCGGCACCGGATCCAGTACCGCGGGTCCTACTCGACCCCGGCTACTACGAACGCGGAACGCTTGCGCGTAGACACGCCCACGGTCTTCTCGACGAAGTGGACTCCGTCCTCGCCGATGTCGAAACCCGCGCGGACAGCCTGTTGGAAGCTCTCGTCGACTTTCTCGAATCGGAGACCGCACGCGTGCCGGCCGACACCGTCGAGTGACAAGTGGTTGGTACTCGGGTTTGCACACACTCTTCTTCTCACGGCAGGGAGGCGGTGACGTCTCCGACATCTCCGAGATGAAGATCGACCAGGCCGCGAACGAACGAGGCATCGATCTGACCCCGTCTGTGGTCTACGTCGAATCCGGGTCGTCCGAGAGTCGTGGGTTTCGGAAATCTTTCGGAGAGCGCCCGGTCCAGCGTTTGAAGGCATGAGAGAAGTTGGCGAGGTCGCTGTATCCGAGTTCGGAAGCGATCTCGCTGACCGAAACCGAGCGATCGAGGAGCCGTAGCATCGCGCGTTCGTACAGCAGCGTGTGGCGGACCTTGCTGTAGGTGGTTCCTTCTTCGGCAAGCCGCCGTTTCAACGTGCTGCTCGACATCGACAATGCTTGTGCAACATCATGGTTGGTTCGCTGTCCGAGGTCCTTTTCCAACAGTTGCCTCACCTTCTCGGCGGATGACATGGACCCACTCCGCTGGGCGAGTGTCCGCTGCAGATCAGTGATAGCGAGTCGATATGCGAGAGGGTCCGAGAACCGACAAGCCTTGTTTAGTGTGTCCTCGGGTACGTGGACGAAGGAAATCGGAGCGTCGAAGAACCGGCGATTCGCCCCCGGACCTTTGTCGTGGCTCACCTCGGTCGGCTCCGGCCAGCTCAGATGGAGTGTCACCGGCGATATGTCACCGGCGAGCATGTCCAGCAGTCGTAATAACGCCGACCCGCCGTAGGTGATGACCAAGCAGTCCAGTGCGGAATCGCCTGTGTGCGCAGTGAGCCCGACGATCAGACCGTAGTCGCCAGTGTGGAACTGCGATTTCAACGCCGTGGAGATCAATGGCAGGTATGTCAGGAGATCGACGATCTCGGCGACCGAACCAGCGCTGATCAAAGGTGAACTCAGGGGCCCGAACGATGTCAACTGGGCCTGCTCGGCAAACGCAAGTCCGAGTCGAGTGGCGTGGGCGATATCGAGTTCGGGATAGACCTCCCGAAACCACCGTATCGGTGCCTGGACGTCATGCTGAATGAGCGTCGCTTCACTGGTTCCTTCGCGGTGCATGATTGCACGAAGGCGCGCGGCGGCGTCAGGGTCGAGTGCGCGGCGTTCGAGCAGTTGCACGAACGCAAGCGGTGGCACGCCCTCGTCGCTCAGCTTCACGGTGATTCCTTTGACCCGAATTCACAAGTTTATGACTCCACCGAACATAGCCGTCACCCACGTTTGCGACGACACTTTCGTCGATCACGCCAGGAACTGAGGTGGTGGCAAGCTGGACGGATTCTTGTCCGGAAGTTCGTTTGTCTTGAGAATGGGAATATTGCGTGACACCGACGCTAGCGGCGCTACACCGCTGTCGCTACGGTCGACCGAATCGAGTCGTCTTGCTCAACTCTGGATTGGCTTGAAAATCTTGGAACCCCTCGATGTACGGAGCGAGTAGGTCTGCGATATCGGTGGCGGTCTGGGCTGCGTCAGTCGGGGGCCGTGAGACATACGCCAAGGCCATCTGAACGATGGACGTGCTCAGGATATCGGCTTGGCGTTTCGGGGCTTGCACCCAGCATCGCTGAAATGTGGCAGAGAGGTGATCTGCGGCTCGCTCGACAAGCTGGGTGCTGTGAACAGTAATGAGCCGCAGGAGGTCTGCGGATGCGTCTTCTTCTCGTAGCGATCTGACCAATGGGTCACGTTCGGAGACGGCGAAAAACGCAGCCAAGCCTCGGCCGAGCGCCAATCTGATATCACCAACGCAAGTGTAGAGGCCATCGTCCACCACACTGACCAGCTGATCGGTCAGTCGTATCGCGTAGCTCTCCGCCACACCGCGCCGGGACCCGAACTCGTTATAGATGGTCTGTCGAGACAAACCGGCTTCCTTCGCGACCTCGGACATGGTCACGGACTTCCAGCTCTGCCGCAGCAGGAGAGCGCTCAATGCGTCTAACGCGGTCGCACGAAGGAGAGTGCTTGCCGCTGTCCGGTAGCCACCATCAGGGCGCGCAGTGTGGACGGAACTCATGAATAGAAGTCTAGGCGCGTTCGGACATTGGTGGTGGGAGATGATGTCGCTGTCGCCAGCGCGTCGATGCTGCCAGCGATGCGACCATTGGCGTTATCTGCGGGCGAACGAACCAGGCGCAGCGGTGAGCCGAACACCTACGAAGAACTCATCTGTTCTTTCGGTAGGTTTCCCGAGCGGCGTGCAGCGAACGCAGAGCATGCAATTCGGCACAACTGCCGGCGTGTGGCGTCAGAAAAGCTCTCCATTGCAGAGGTCGGCTACGCACACCCCTCGTCTGCGTAGCTCGACCTACATCTGGCTGATTTTCACGTCGCGAATATTTCGGCGTTCGATCCGACTCGCGCACCGTGGTAGGTCAACGGATTCCACGAGGGTGCCAACATGAACAGTAGGAGCGGTGTCAATGTGAAGAATGCAAAATCCAGCACGATACCTCGATTTCCACTGCAGCCATGGAGGCCTGAAGGGGCCGTCGTCGTGGTGTCGATCGTACTGGATCGGCACCGTTCTGTGATATGTCCAAGTTGGCCAAAGTCGCAAGGAGTCCTTGTTCTTTATGCACAAATCATCCTTCCCTCTTTGACACATGAGGAATAGCTATCGTACAACTAGGTCGTATCGAGTTCGCTCCCGTACTTAAAGGAATCAACCTTGAATCGAGCATTGGACCGTCTCGCAGTTCGTGGTCGGGTGCTGGTCACACCCTGCCAGGGGGAGCCCGAACTGTGGGACTACGAATCCGATCCACCCTACGAGACGGTTGCTCAGCGAGCTGCGCGTCATAAAACTGCAGCAGACTCTTGCATGAAATGTCATATACTGACCGACTGCGAGCAGTATCTTGCTACTGATCCTTCGCCAGTCGGAGTGTGGGCCGGTCGAATCTTGGAGACGTCCGAAGGATCTGTCGAATCAAATGCGGCGAACATTGCGACAGGTGAAGGAATCGAGGGCAAAGAAATGGATATGAATGACCGAATCAAGTCGCTTTCACCGAATGCGGCATTCGATATTCTGATAGCAACAATCGTGAATCAGCATGGCAATGGAGTCTGACGAACGTGACGCTGGAAACCTGGAAGGTTTGAGCCGGGTCGCAGCCACCCTGCTCAAACCGTCAACCGTGCGTCTGCTGAGCCGAGCGGTATGGGTAACTTGAGTACTGTGCTGGGTGTCCACCACGCGGCATCCAGCGCAATCCTGAGGTTCATGAGGATGCCGGCATCGTCCAGCTTGCAACCGCACTCTTTCGCTGCTTGTCGGATGCGGTATTTGACCGTGTTTCGATGGATCGTCATATCGTGAGCGGTCGCGGTAACGCTACAGTTGTTTGCTAGGTAGACTCGTAAGGTCTCGCGGAGCCTGCGGTTCCGCGCACTGTCCAGAAGCAAGCCTCCGAGTGAGTCTTCCGCTAGATCCCTTAGGATTTCCGGATCTTCGAGCAGAAGAGTGATGGCTGCAACTTCCTCGAAAGTTACCACCGGACTGATGTCGACCTTGCCGTCCGAAACTACGCGGGCCGCGCGCTCTGCCTGCCTGGCTGTCTTCCGAAAACCATTTTCACCACTCTGCACGGTTCCAATTGCTGCTCGAATTCGGCCGTACTTCTGAAGAACGTCTGTAACGCTTTCAAGGCAAATCCTTCCGGCGTGAATTATCGGAAACCAAACCAGGGATCGGGCATCGCCTTTACTGTTGACTTGCGGTCGACCGATCGTACCGAGTCTGACGCCAACGGTATCTACGAGCTGGTGCCAGGACTTTCTCGGGAATGGTTCCCGGTCATTCGTCCAAAACTCAATGGCAATATGGTTTCCTGTGAGATTGTAATATGAATCGATTTTGTATGCGCCCAAAGAATCTGTGCATGATGTCGACATTGCGCGTTCGAGTTCCGTGTTTACAGAACTATTTTCTTCACGTATCTTCGATTTCTCCGCTTCGTATTCTGAACATGCGTCCTGACACACGCGGTCTATGAAGACTGCAGACCTGCTGACCAGATGCGCAAGTTGATTCGCGGCCAACGTGTGCGTAGCACGCGAGAGCGAGAACAGGACATGCTCAAGAAATCTCGATTGGCCCAGGTGATAAGCGCGCGCGAGCGCCGTCAGCGGGACATGCGTGTGTGCGAGAACGCGAGCATGGCACAGGGCGGCATGCGGAGCTCGCAAGTTGTCGTGCTCAGTCCTGTCGGCCAGGAAGTCGATAGCCGCATTGATGTTGGCTTTCACGCTGGTGTGTAGAAGTCCGGTTGCGTCTGCATTGCCGTTCATTTCATGGATTGATGCACTTATGAATGAAGAGATATTCTCCGTCAACTCTGCCTTTCTGTCCTCCATCTCGTCCACAAGTGTTTCCATCAAATGAGTCGATATCATTTTAGTGTCATACCTATCCTGGTAGTTCAATTCTGGAGCGGCGCGCCATTTCGGTGACGATCGCTGCGGATCTACCTTGTCGATCTCGGGGCTTGCCCCGCCGCCTGTGCACCTCGGCTTCTCGTCAGAGCCCTCCTTGCTGGCTTCTGACGCACCGGCTCCTTTCGGTTCGGCTCGCCGGTGACGGAAGCGTCAGCGGCTTGTGGTTAATGAGCTGCACCACTAGTATCTGTACACGCAGGCTGCATCTGTCAATTAATTGGACAAAAAGTCATCGTCTGTATAGTAGTGTGCCCGGGTAGGCAGGCGGTCGGCTTTGGTCTCACCGTCGAGGGGGCGCACTCTCGCGCTGGGTCCCGGCCCCTGGGGCGAGGAGCAGTTATCCGGTTTGAAGAACCAGAAGGAGACGCCATGGCGACGCCACCGAGCAGTTCAATCGATTACGACGTCTTGATCGTCGGTTCGGGCTTCGGCGGAAGTGTCACCGCGCTGCGGCTGGTGGAGAAGGGGTACCGCGTCGGGATCCTCGAGGCCGGGCAACGCTTCGAGGACAAGGACTTCGCGAAGAACAGCTGGGATCTCAAGCGTTTCCTGTGGGCACCGAAGCTGGGTCTGTACGGAATCCAGCGTGTGCACCTGCTGCGCGATTGCCTCATCCTCGCCGGTGCCGGAGTGGGCGGTGGATCCCTGAATTACGCCAATACTCTCTACAAGCCGCAGGCACCGTTCTTCGAGGACAAGCAGTGGGCGCACATCACCGACTGGAGCAGTGAGCTCTCTCCGTTCTACGACCAGGCCACCCGCATGCTGGGCGTGGTGCGCAACCCACACATGACCCCGGCCGACGAGGTCATGAAGTCGGTGGCCGAGGACATGGGCGTCGCCGACACCTTCATTCAGACGCCGGTGGGAGTGTTCTTCGGAGACGAGCCCGGCAAGACCGTCCCGGACCCGTACTTCGGCGGTGCAGGTCCCGAGCGCACCGGATGCATCGAATGCGGTGAGTGCATGACCGGTTGCCGCCACGGAGCCAAGAACACCCTGCTGAAGAACTACCTCGGCCTGGCCGAGCGCGCGGGAGCCGAGATCGTGCCGATGACGACCGTGACCGGTCTCGTTCCGCGATCCGACGGCACCTGGGACGTCGACACCGAGCGCACCGGCGCTCGGCTCCGCAAGGGCAAGAAGACGTACAGCGCAGCCAATGTCGTGTTGGCCGCGGGCACCTGGGGCACCCAGAATTTGCTGCACAAGATGAAAGACACGGGCGCGCTGCCCAAGCTGTCGGACACACTCGGCGAACTGACTCGCACCAACTCCGAGTCGATCGTCGGAGCGGCCAAGCTTGCGGTCGATCCGAACATGGACCTCACGCGCGGAGTGGCCATCACGTCCTCGTTCCACCCCAGCCCCAACACGCACATCGAACCGTGCCGCTACGGCAAGGGCTCGAACGCGATGGGAATGCTGCAGACCCTGATGACCGACGGCGGCGGAAAGATCCCGCGTTGGCTCAAGTTCGTGTTCGCGTTGATCGCACACCCGGTTCAGTTCGTTCGCGTCGTCAATGTCCGGCACTGGAGCGAGCGCACCATCATCGCGCTGGTGATGCAGAACCTCGACAACTCGATCACCACATTCACCAAGCGTGGGCCGTTCGGCCGCAAGATTTCCAGCAGGCAGGGCCACGGCGAGCCGAATCCGACGTGGATCCCCGAGGGCAACGACGCCACCCGGCGCATCGCCAAGAAGATCGGCGGCGTCGCTGGAGGCACCTGGGGAGAGCTGTTCAACATCCCGCTCACCGCGCACTTCCTCGGGGGGTGCGCCATTGCCTCGGATTCGGCGCACGGCGTCATCGATCCGTACCACCGCGTCCACGGATACCCGACGCTGAGCGTGGTGGACGGGGCGGCTGTGTCGGCGAACCTCGGGGTCAATCCGTCGCTGACCATCAGCGCGCAGGCCGAGCGGTCCGCCGCATTGTGGCCGAACAAGGGCGAGCTGGATCTTCGTCCGGCACAGGGGCTTCCGTATCAGCGGCTCGATCCCATCGCCCCCAACTCGCCCGTTGTTCCGGTGGACGCTCCGGGTGGGCTGAGATTGCCTATCGTCGAGATCCGAAATGGCCATCTGGTCGCCGGTGAGACGGCTTCGCGGTGAAAGAAGTACTTGGTGAGCGCGCATTTCGAAACAGGAGCCCAGCCGCTCGATGCCTTCGTGCGGAGCGCAGAGTTGTCGCACTCCACATCTGGAGTGGACTCAGGTCGGATCTCTGGGGCGAACCGTCTGACCCGAATTCACAAGTTTTTGACTCTACGGAACATGGCCGCCATTCACGTTTGCGGCGACACTGTTATCAATCGCGAAGAAAATTGAGGAGTTGACATGGCAGTTGTAACTTTCGTCGCCCACGATGGTGGGAAGCACGAGGCGGGCTTGGTCGAAGGTCGATCGTTGATGCAGATTGCAACCGACAATGCTGTGCCGGGGATCGATGGAGACTGTGGGGGCGAAACGGCCTGTGGCACCTGCCATGTGATCGTCGACCCGCAGTGGTCAGGAGAGGTGGGTCTGTCCGGTGCCAACGAGGAGGAGATGCTGGCTATGAACCCCGAGCGTGAACCCACGTCTCGGTTGTCGTGCCAGATGGTGGCCTCAAAAGCGTGGGATGGCCTGATCGTTCGAACACCTGAATTCCAATTGTGATGTGTGAAAGGCAGGCACGACAGCATGAAAGTTTCTGAGTCGATCACCGACAAGGTCCAGTCGACCATCCCTATAGGGCTGCAGATCCAGGGCGCTCATCTGTACGACAAGACCCGACGGTGGGTGACTGGCACGAATGGCAAGAAGATCTTCGTCGAAAGTCCCATCCCACCGGTCGAGGATGTCGAGCTCGCCGACATCGACCTCAGTAACCCCTTTCTCTACAGACAAGGGCGGTGGCAGTCGTACTTCGAGCGCGTGCGGAACGAGGCACCGGTTCATTACCAACCCAACAGTCCGTTCGGCCCGTTCTGGTCGGTCACGCGCCATGCCGATATCGTGGCCGTCGACAAGAACCACGCTGTGTTCTCGGCCGAACCGTTCATCGTCATCGGCGTCCCGCCCCGGTTTCTCGATATCGAGATGTTCATCGCGATGGACCCGCCACGCCACGACAAGCAGCGCGCTGCCGTCCAGGGGGTTGTCGCACCGAAGAACCTCCGGGAGATGGAGGGACTGATCCGATCGCGGGTACGGGAGGTATTGGACGACCTCCCCTTGAACGAGCCGTTCGACTGGGTGCAGAATGTCTCGATCGAGTTGACAGCTCGGATGCTCGCAACTCTTCTGGATTTCCCCTACGAACAACGCCGCAAACTCGTCTACTGGTCCGATTTGGCAACCTCGATGGAGCAAGCCAACGGTGGGCCCTCGGACAACGACGAGGTGTTCGAGGGCATGCGTGACATGGCCCGTGGCCTCAGCGCTCTCTGGCATGACAAAGCAGCCAGGAGGTCTGCAGGGGAAGAGTCCGGTTTCGATCTGATCACCATGTTGCAGAGCAACGAGGACACCAAGGATCTGATCGATCGTCCGATGGAATTTCTGGGCAACCTCGTCCTGCTGATCGTCGGTGGGAACGACACGACGCGTAACTCGATGAGCGGTGGCGTTCTTGCGTTGAACCAATTCCCCGACCAGTTCGAGAAATTGAAGGCCAATCCCGATTTGATCCCCAACATGAACTCGGAAATCATCCGATGGCAAACACCCTTGGCGTACATGCGCCGAATTGCCAAAGCCGACACCGTTCTGAACGGACAATTCATCCGCAAGGGTGACAAATTGGTGATGTGGTATGCCTCGGGTAACCGCGACGAACGCGTTTTCGAGAATCCTGATGATTTCATCATCGATCGTGCCAATGCGCGCAATCACATCGCGTTCGGATTCGGTGTACACCGGTGTATGGGCAATCGGCTGGCCGAAATGCAGCTGCGGATTCTGTGGGAGGAGTTGCTTCCCCGCTTCGAGAACATCGAGGTCGTCGGCGACCCCGAGTATGTTCAGTCGAATTTCGTGCGGGGCATCAGCAAGATGATGGTGCGCCTGACGCCTACTTCCAGCGCATGACATCGCAACGGGCGATCATCGTCGGCGCAAGCCATGCTGGGGCACAACTGGCAGCTAGTTTGCGCCAAGAAGGTTGGACAGGCGAGATCGTCCTCATCGGTAACGAGTCTGCCACTCCCTATCAACGCCCCCCGCTGTCGAAGGCATACCTGGCGGGCAAATGCGTACTCGACGATATCGCCATTCGCAGCACGGACTTCTACTCCAAGCAAGGTATTCAGCTCCTGAACGCGCAGGTGGAGGCCATCGTTCGGTCGGAAGGCAACGTCGTTCTCGACACCGGGGAGAAGCTGGCTTACGACAAGCTCGCGCTGTGCACGGGAGCCCGCCCTCGTCGGCTCACCGTTCCCGGGGCCGATCTCCACGGGGTCTACTACCTACGTACCGCAGCGGACGTCGAGAGGATCCGTATGGCCACCGGCCCTGGCCGGCGGGTGGTGATCGTCGGAGGCGGCTACATCGGACTCGAGACAGCGGCATCGCTGCGCGCACTGGGCGTGCAGGTCACAGTTCTCGAGGCAACTGGGCGTGTGCTCGAGCGGGTCACTGCTCCCGAGGTTTCGACGTTCTTCGAGCGGATACATCGCGAGCAGGGAGTCGACATCAGAACGAACGCGATGGTCGAAGGCCTGTCCGGTGACCGTGAGGTTCGTGAAGTCAGTTTGGCCAGCGGGGAATCGATCCTCGCAGATCTGGTCATCGTCGGTGTCGGCGTCGAGCCGAACACCGACCTCGCCGCCGACGCGGGTCTTGTCATCGACAACGGCATCGTGATCGACGATCACACTCGGACCAACGACCCCGACATCATGGCGGCGGGGGACTGCGCGAGCCACGACATGGCCCGTTACGGCCGTCGACTACGGTTGGAGTCCGTCTCGAGCGCAGGAGAGCAGGCCAAAGTCGCTGCCTCGACCGCCTGCGGGAAGTCCAGAAAAATCGAAGCGTTGCCGTGGTTCTGGTCAGATCAGTATCACTTCAAGCTGCAGATCGCCGGCCTCAACACTGGATACGACGAAGTGGTTCTCAGTGGTGATCCCACCCGTGACAGTGATTTCAGTTGCTTCTATCTCCAGGCCGGTGAGCTCATTGCCGCCGACTGCATAGGTCGCCCGCGCGAGTTCATGTACAGCAAACGGGTGATCGCCCAGCGACTCTCCGTCCAACGCGAAGACCTGATGCTCGGCGGACTCGCGCGCAACTGACCGATCCTTCGGTCGTTGTGCACACAACAGCAACCGGTTTGCTCAGAGAAGGGAACATCGGCGATGACCATGACAGACCGCCCGCCCGGGGCACATACGACGCAGCCACCGCACGCGTATCTGGGAGCAACGGACTTCCTCGACATCGAGCACGAATCCGTGCGGGCGTTCACCGCCGCGGCAATCGGGGATGCGAGCAGCGACCGTGACAAGGCCAGACGCCTCTTCGCCGCCGTCCGCGACCGGATCTGGTACGACCCGTACACCGTGTCGGACGATCCTGCCCACTATCGAGCGAGCTTCGTCCTCGAGACCGGGCGCGCTTACTGCGTCCCGAAGGCGGTGCTGTTGACCGCAGTGTGCCGGGCGGCGGGTATCCCGGCACTGCTCGGTTTCGCCGACGTCCGAAATCACCTGCAGACCGAGACGTTGCGCGCGCTGATGGGCGGCACCGATCTGTTCGTCTACCACGGCTACAGTCGCCTCTACATCGAGGGCCGGTGGTTGAAGGCCACGCCGGCATTCAATGTCGAGTTGTGCGCTCGTTTCGGCGTGCCGCCAGTGGAATTCGACGGCGATCGCGATGCTCTCATGCATGCCTTCACCGCAGACGGAGCTCAGCACATGGAGTATGTCCGCGAGCGAGGAGTCTTCGATGACCTACCCTTGAACGCGATCTTGACGGTGCTTCGGCACGCCTACGGCCCCACGATCTTCACGGGCGCTCACCCACTCGACGAGGCTTTCACCGGCACACCCGATCGCCGCACCCGGCCGTACGAAAATCCGGGGATCGAAACCCGCCGCGGGAGTCTCGATGAACACAAGCGGTGAGAACATACGCCCTGAACCCCGTATCGCGGCCGACTGCCGATCGGTCGGAGCTCTCTCCGCGAACAATCGCGGTCGTGAACACTCGGACCGCCTCGGACACCTTCGAATCGGGTGAGCCGACACCTGCTGGCAGAGCTGTGCCACATGACTGTCTCGTCGGCGCGGCCGTGTTGAGGCCGGGCACCGGAAGTTGCACCGAACAGACGAGACCCGTTCTGCCGCTGGGGTTGCGGCCGATGAACGACCGATCCGAACGCCTCCCCGGGCACGAGACGCCGCGCGATACCCATATCCCTCTCCTGTGTGCGCAGCCGCTACCGCGAGAGCGGGTCGAACGGCGTGTCCCGATGTCTCTTATCTATGCAAGGAGCGCAGCATGATGAACAACGCACCTCACACCCCCGCCAGGACCGTGGCGATCACAGGTGGAGCTCGCGGCATCGGCTATCAGACAGCGAAGGAGTTGATTCGACGAGGCCACCGGGTCGCCATCGGCGACATCGACGAGGCACGTGCGAAGGAGGCCGCCGCCGAACTCGGGGTGAAGGTCGTCACCCGACTCGACGTCACCGAACCTGACTCGTTCACAACGTTTCTGGACCTGGTCGAACGTGAACTCGGACCCCTCGACATCCTGATCAACAACGCGGGCATCATGCCTACCGGCCACGCCCACGAAGAGGACGATGCAGTAACCCGGCGGCAAGTCGAGATCAATGTCCTGGGGGTCATCTTCGGGACCAAACTGGCTCTTCAGCGCATGCTGCCGCGCCGCACCGGACACATCATCAACACTGCGTCATTGGCCGGCGAGCTCGCGGTACCTGGTTTGGCGACCTACTGCGCTACCAAGTTCGCAGTCATCGGATTCACAGAGGCCGCACGACTGGAGTACCGCAAGTCAGGGGTTCGACTGTCCACAGTCCGCCCGACGTTCACCAACACCGAACTCGTCGCCGGAACCGCCGGCGCAAAGGGATTACGCAACGCCGAGCCGGAGGAGATCGCCCGCGCGACAGCAGATCTGATCGAGAATCCACGCCCCTTCGTCCGCGTCACCCGTCTCGCCGGCGCAATGGTCGCGGCGGTGAAATTCGTCCCCCGGCGTCTGGCGACCGGACTGGGTGCGGCCCTGAACACAGATTCGGTGTTCCTCGCGGACGTCGACATGGCTGCTCGCCGAACGTATCTCGACAGAATCCGGAACAGCTGAGCGTGCCGACACGCGCGCTCGACCATCCACCCGAAAGGCAGCCACAGTGACCCACACGACTCTGATCGAGAACTATCCCCACCGGATGGGAGGGCACTGCGGGTCAGGTGCAATGCGAGACCTTCTCCAGTGGCATGGTCTGGGATGGGACGGACCACCCGACGAGGGGTTGGTGTTCGCACTGGGTGGTGATCTGGGTTTGTCCTACCTGCGATCGGACGACCTGGTCCCACCGATGTACCTGGTCGGCCGCGGTGCCGACTTCGAGATCGACTTACCGCGCAGGCTCGGCGGACAAGTCGAGGTTCTCACGACCGACGATCCCGCTGAGGGATGGTCATGGGTTCGCGACGACATCGATGCGGGACGACCCAGTCTGGTCTGGGCCGATATCGCTGAGCTGCCCTACCTACGGGTGAAACTGCAGATGAGTCGTCACGACATCGTGGTGATCGGCTACGACGAGATCGGGGGGACTGCCTCGGTCGTCGACAACGATCGGGCCGATGTGCAGGAGATCCCGCTCGACGCGCTCGCTCGGGCGCGATCTTCCACCTCGTTCCCGCAACCGACACGTCACTGCACGTACCGAATCACATGGCCGCAGACACTGCCGCCCGTGTCTACTGCCGCGGCCGCGGCCTTTGCCCGATCCGCCGCCAGCATGCGCGCCCCATCGACACCGGGAATAGCCGACCACGTACCAGCGGCCGGTGCCGAAGGATTGGCCGCGGTCGACCAGCTGGCAACCGACGTCAAGAGCTGGGTCGACCTTCCGCCCGATGACCTCGAGACGTTGCTGTTCAGTCTCGGTATCTTCATCGAAAAGGCCGGAACCGGAGGCGGGCTCTTTCGTCGGCTTCTCGCCGACGGCTGTACCGAGATTGCACGTCTGACCGGGGATCCCGCTACCGCAGACCTCGCGGTGGCCGCCGATCACTGCGCCCAGGCCTGGACCGAAACTGCCCGCGCCGGAACACAACGCGGTCTCGATGTGCGAACACGCGCAGCTGCGGTGGCCGTGTCGGCTGCCAGACTGCCTGCACTCGAGCTGATCCTGGTGGAGTCCCTGGAGTCTGCTTCACGCTCGCTGTCCGCCATCACGAGATGATGCCCATCGTCGTTCGACGGCGCGCGGTAGACGGTGCATCGCACTGTGCTGCAGCCTCTCGTGCCGGATCGCCGCAGGCGTGCGGAGGCACCGAACGACCGAAGAGTTGCCGGACGGAACAGTCGAACGCCTCTCGGTGGACGCTGCATCGATGCCGTGTCGTTGCTCGGCAACAGACCCTGATCTCTGCCCCGCGCCGACAACAATTCAGCCGCCGACGGAAGCCTTCGATGTTCGCGGTCACCGTTTTCGGCTCGACGGCCGCGTCGTGTGCGCTATCGGGCCAGGCCCGTTATCTTCTAGCTGATACTTGAAACCGAGGGCTACGGTAGCCAGACCCGGTATGACTTCTCGCCCCTGTCATCGATGATCCGGGGGGGGGTGGGGGGCTGTCGCCGGGTGTTGACGTCGGATCGGTGACCGGACGAAGGACTGCTTCATGGCCACGAGCTACGCCGTGTTTTGCGGCATCGACGTGGGAAAATCCGAACATCACGCCGTCGGTCTCGCCGTCGACGGAACCCGTCTGTACGGCAAAGCCCTACCCAATGACGAGGCCCGCCTGCGCACAGTGTTCGACCGCCTCGCCACGCGCGGGCCGCTGTTGATCGTCGTCGATCAGCCTAATACGATCGGCGACGCCCTGCCGGTCACCGTCTCCCGATCCTGCGAGCACCAGTTCGCGTCCCTACCGGGTCTGTCGATGCGCCGCATCGCAGATCTGTATCCAGGGCAAGCCAAAACTGATGCGCGGGCCTGCGTTCACATCGCCGACACGGCCCGGACCATGCCCCACACGCTGCGACGAGTCGATACCGGTGATGACACACTCGCCGAGCTCGGTGTGCTGATCGGTTTCGATGACGATCTCGCCGGTGAAGCAACCCGCGTCAGCAACCGAATCCGCGGACTGCTGACCGGCATTCACCCCGCGCTCGAACGAGTCCTCGGACCGCGTGTGACACACCCGGCAGTGCTCGAGATCCTGTCCCGCTGCGGTAGCCCCGGCGGCATCCGCGCTGCTGGTAAGCGGAAACTGACCGCTTCGCCGCCAAAAACGCGCTCAGGATGGGGGCAAGACTGGTTGCGGAGATCTACGCCGCACTCGAGGCTCAGACGGTAGTAGTGCCCGGGTCTGCGGCTGCCGAGACTGTTCTACCCAAACTGGCGGACTCGCTCAAAGAGACACTGCAGCAACGCAACACAGTTGGCTCGGACGTCGAGAGGATGCTCGGTGCCCACCCTCTTTCCTCGCTCCTGATCTCGATGCCAGGCGTCGGAGTCAGGACTGCCGCACGCATCCTTCTCGAAGTCGGTGACGGATCGGCATTCAAATCAGCAGGACACCTGGCCGCCTACGCCGGCATCGCACCCGTGACCCACCGATCCGGCACCTCGATCCGAGGTGAGCATTTAGCGTGATCAGGAAACCGCAAACTCAAACGCGCGTTGTTCCTTTCGGCCTTCGCCGCGCTGCACGACCCCACCAGTCGCGCCTACTACGACCGCAAGCGAGCCGAAGGCAGGAAACACAACGCCGCGCTCATCTGCCTCGCTCGACGCCGATGCGACGTCCTGTACGCCATGCTCAAGAACAAGACCCTGTACCAACCGCCCGCAGCTCACGCAGCTTGACAGAAACCATAGGGACACGTTATTGAGGCGTGAGGTTCACCCCAACGGTACCAACGGCAGCGGTTGTACCCGCGTTCGCCGACGATCACGGTCGGATGCCGTGCGTGGGGTTGATCTGCCGCGAGGATTTCCGACACTGGAGATGACTATTCTGAAGCCGCGTTTGCGGACTGCCCGTAACTGTAGTGGACAGCGTTCGGGGTTCGGTACCCGAGCGCCGAATGGCGGTGTTGTGAACTGTAGAAGCCGTCGATGTATCTGACGATGTCTTGTCGTGCTTTGCTTTTGGTGGAGTAGATCGTTCGGTAGACGCATTCGTTCTTTGTCGGCGGCCATGAAAAACTGACCACAGGCGGCCATGAATATGCCCACTGACGGCCGATAAGAACTGACCACTCGCGGCCACGAATGTGACCGCCTGTGGCCACGAATCTGATAGTGCCCCATGGGGTGGTGTAATTCGGATCGGTGAACCATCCGGTTCATGATCAACGAGTTGTGTTGTATGTTAGGCGCTTTCGAGCTGA
>NZ_LVCU01000044.1:0-670 GCF_001647185.1 Rhodococcus sp. EPR-147 | reverse complement strand
ACCGAGATGCCGTCGGGCACCGGTAAGAGGAGTCGGCCTGCCATGACCGCTCCACTTCCGAGGGCTCCGGGGACGGTCCAGAGAGGGCTCAGGTTGTTGGAATCGAACGCCTGGACCCCCGTGCCGGTGAACCAGGTGAGAGCCGAACCTGCCTTCGTCGCAGGAAGATCCGGGGTAGGGGAGGAGCCGGCCGGAAGAGTGAATTCGGACAGTTTCGCGGCCGCGTCGTCGTAGAGTCCTACCCGGTCGGGCGCGCCGTTCTCCGCTGGAATGTACAGCGCGACAACGCTGCCCGTGATCGCAATGATCTGCCCGGCAGTGGGTGCGTCGGATCGGGGAACGAGTTCCGGTACCACCGTCGACCCGTACTCCTCAGGTTTACCGGCGTCCTTGGGTGCAGGATTCATCAGCGACAATCGGGCAGCGGTCTCTCCCGGGCACTGTTCGAGCACAGCCGTCCGCGAGTTCGTCGACGCCGAGGACAGCAGCGTGCACCCGGTTCGCGGCTGACTACCCGGATTGACCGGGGCATCCACTCGACCGTATTCGAGGGTGCGCACCATGTCCGACCGCCACAGCTCCATGCGAGTGTCGCCCCTCGACGTCACGTAGGTGCCATCGGAGGACAGGCGGACCGCATCGTCGGCGTCGGAAGTGCGTTGTGCCTTGC
>NZ_LVCU01000043.1:0-11092 GCF_001647185.1 Rhodococcus sp. EPR-147 | reverse complement strand
ACCACCGAGCAGAGCGGGAGATCTCTCGAGTACGACCAGGATGGCTCTCCTGACCGTGGATCGCGGCCGAGGACGGAGCCCCCGTCCGCCGTCACCACCGTGGATCCGGTGACGACAGGGAGTGGGGTTCGCGTCGAATCCGTCGCTGCACTCGGCGCACGCCACAGTTCGGTGAGCGCAGTGGGCACCGCGAGCGCGGGCTCGGCCTGAGCCAGCGGCTCGTCGGCCGGGATCGATGTGGTTCCGCGAGCATCACCGGTGAACCAGGCGATGCTCGCGGCAACCACTACCACCACCGCGATGACGGCGGCGACGAGGAGGTCGGTTCTCGTCCTTCGTTCTGGAGCCAGCACGGCGGGAGATTACTCCGACGCGCTCGCAGTCGAGGGTCCGGCGTCGGCGGACGATCCACTGGGGCGACGACGCCTGCGGCGGCGCGGCGCAGTCTTGGCGACCGTGTCCGCGGACGCCGCATCGGACGTATCCGACTGTGCGGCAACCGATTTCGTTGCCGGTGCGGAATCGTTCTGCGCAACGCTGGTTGCGGCGGTGTTGTCGCCGTCCTGCCCTGCGCGGGTGCGACGCCGACTGCGTGAGCGGCGCGGCTTGGTAGCCGAAGACGCGTCGGCCGCAGGCGCTGCCGTCGCCTCGCCGTCGTCCGCCTTCTCCGGGGCGCGCGAGGGTGCCTTGCGTACCGTGCCGGTGGCGTCGGTGGCGATACCGAGGTCGGTGAACAGGTGCGGCGAGCTCGAGTAGGTCTCGACCGGATCCGGCATGCCGAGATCGAGCGCCTTGTCGATCAGCTGCCAACGGGGGATGTCGTCCCAGTCGACCAGGGTGACCGCGATGCCGGTGCGCCCGGCACGGCCGGTGCGGCCGATGCGGTGCACGTAGGTCTTCTCGTCCTCGGGGCACTGGTAGTTGATGACGTGGGTGACGTCGTCGATGTCGATACCGCGGGCCGCGACGTCGGTCGCCACCAGAACGTCGATCTTGCCCGTCCGGAACGACTTGAGGGCCTTCTCGCGCTGGACCTGGCCGAGGTCACCGTGCACGGCACCGACCGAGTATCCGCGCTCGGCCAGCTCGTCGGCGACCTTCTGGGCGGTGCGCTTGGTGCGGGTGAACACCATGGTCGCGCCGCGACCCTCGGCCTTGAGAACTTTGGCGACCATCTCGACCTTGTCGAGGGCGTGGGCCCGGTAGACGTGCTGGGCGGTGCGGTCGTGGACGGCCGAGGACTCCGCCTCTTCGGCGCGGATGTGCGTCGGCTGAGTCAGGAACGTCCGGGCCAGAGTGATGATGGGGCCGGGCATCGTCGCCGAGAACAGCATCGTCTGACGCTTGTCGGGAACCATGCCGAGGATGCGCTCGATGTCGGGGAGGAACCCGAGGTCGAGCATCTCGTCGGCCTCGTCGAGGACCAGGACTCCGACCTTGCCGAGGATCAGGTGGTTCTGCTTGGCGAGGTCGAGCAGTCGGCCCGGGGTGCCGACGACGACGTCGACGCCGTTCTGCAACGCGCTGATCTGCGCCTCGTACGGACGGCCACCGTAGATGGAGAGCACCTTGACGGGGCCGTTCGCGCCGCTGAGGTACTTGGATGCGTTCTCGAGGTCGGAGCTGACCTGAACGCACAGTTCACGGGTCGGCACGATCACCAGGGCGCGGGGAGTGCCGTCGAGCGGGGAGGTACCGGAGTTGTCCGTGGCGAGTCGGTGCAGCAGAGGCACACCGAAGCCGAACGTCTTGCCCATTCCGGTGCGTGCCTGACCGATGAGGTCGTCGCCCGCGATGGCGAGCGGCAGCGTCAACTCCTGGATGGCGAACGTGCGCTCGATTCCCATCTCGGAGAGCGCGCGAACGATGGTGGGGTCAACGTTCAGTTCGGCGAAAGTGGGGGGAACGTGCTTGTCGTCCAGCTGCGC
This sequence comes from Rhodococcus sp. EPR-147, assembly GCF_001647185.1. NCBI lineage: Bacteria > Bacillati > Actinomycetota > Actinomycetes > Mycobacteriales > Nocardiaceae > Rhodococcus > Rhodococcus sp. EPR-147. The sequence continues at coordinate 9,164 of NZ_LVCU01000043.1, read as the reverse complement.
CGACAGCGTGGTGTCGCCGGTGTCGGATTCTTGGTCGATGACTATCTTGCTCAGGGGACTGGCCTTCCTCGTGGTCGAACGTGCGCACGAGGAAGGGCATAGGCCTATTGCCGGCCGAAGTCGATGCCCTCGATCCGATGTGATGTCGCCGTCAGCCTCAGCGCGGCCGCGAACTGCGATGTTCGCTGCGGCGAAGCTGTCGAGGCGACCCGGATCAGGTGCGCACACATTATCGATGACCGTCGTGTGCTTCTTCGGTCCGTTTCATCGGTCCGCGAGTGACGATCGAGCACCATGGTAGCTTGCCGAACGGAATTCTCCATTGTCGGCAGGTCACGGTAGGTCCAGCGCGCGCCGCGACGAGGCGTCGGGCACCGGACTACGATTGCCAGCCATGGGAGCCCATTCGTCGGAGCCGTCGTCCGCAGTTTCACCCACCACTGTCGTCGAGTCGCCCGAGTCGGATCGAGTCGAGCCGTCGATCGCGCACGATCACCCCGGTATTCCGGATCTGTTCGCAGTGCTCGCGTACGGCGAGATTTCCGCGTTCTATCGCCTGGCGGACGACGCTCGAATGGCTCCGTCGATGGAGGGTCGCGTCGCGCTCGCGAGCATGGCGGCTGCGGAGATGAGCCACTTCGAGACGTTGCAGAGAGCCTTGTCCGATCGTGGTCTCGACGTCTACGCCTCGATGGACCCGTTCGTTCGCGCCCTGGACGAGTACCACGAGTCGACGACGCCGTCGACGTGGTTGGAGTCGTTGGTCAAGGCGTACGTGGGCGACGGCATCGCGGCCGATTTCTACCGGCAGATCGCGCACAGTCTCACCCCCGACGTGGCCGAGATCGTCCGCGACGTGCTGGCCGAGACCGGGCACTCGGAATTCGTGGTGCACGAGGTGTCCGATCGGGTTCGTGCGAGCTCGCAGGAGAAGGCGCGATTGATGCTGTGGGGTCGTCGTCTGCTCGGTGAGGCCATCACCCAGGCGCAGTTCGTGCTCGCTCGCCGTGAGTCGCTGACCGATCTCGTCATCACCGCGTCGGGAGACCTCAACGGTGTCGTCGCACTGTTCGATCGCATGCAGGAACAACACGCGGAGCGGATGTCCTCACTCGGCCTCGATTGACCGCACAGCACTGTGTTCGCTGACAGCACAGGGCGTCGGGCGTCTGGCTCGGTGCGGCTGCACTAGCCTGGCGTGAGCAGAGTTGTCGAGAGTTCGGAGGTTGACCGTGGAGGTCAAGATCGGTGTTTCGGAGAGTTCCCGTGAGCTCGTCGTGAACAGCACGCAGTCCCCGGCCGAGGTCGAAGCGCTCGTATCGACCGCCTTCGCCGGTAAGGACGGAGTGCTGGCGTTGGAGGACGAGAAGGGACGCAAGTTCTTGATTCAGGCTTCCAAGGTGTCGTATGTCGAGATCGGTCCGTCCGATTCTCGGAAGGTCGGATTCGCGACCGCCTGAGACTGCTCGGAACGCAGAACACGCCCCTCACTCGCATCGAGTGAGGGGCGTGTTGCGTTCGTGGGTTGCGAGGCTACGGTGCCTGCAGGGGAACGTGCGACAGACCGCCCCAGGCCAGCGAAACCGTGGTGTCGACGGCGTCTTCCTTCGAGATCGGCCGGTCGGCTTCGAGCCAGTACCGAGCAGTGAACTGACTGGCACCGACCAGGCCTACGGCCAGTACGCGAGCTCGATAGGGATCGAGTCCGGAATCGTGGGCAACGAGGTCGAAGACTGCATCGACGCACGCTTCGGTTGCCTGCTCGACGCGTGCATTGACCTGCGGGTCGCCCATCAGATCGGATTCGAAGACCAGGCGGAATCCCTGTGTATCGGTGTCGACGAAGTCGTAGAACGCCAGCACCGCGGCACGAACTCGTTGCTTGTTGTCCGTGGTCGAGCGCAGAGCCTGTCGTACTCCTGCGATCAGGGTGTCGACGTAACTCTGCAGCACCGCCAGATACAGCTCGAGTTTTCCGGGGAAGTGCTGATACAGGACCGGCTTGCTGACGCCCGCGCATTCGGCGATCTCGTCCATTCCGGATGCGTGGTACCCACGGGTCACGAATATCTCGCTCGCCGCAGCGAGCAGTTGCGCCCGACGGGCATCGCGAGGCAGCCGTGCGCCGCGCCGATTGCCGGTGGTGGCCGGCCGGTCCGAAGACCTCCGGTCGTCGAGATCTGTCATCAATTATGTTCCCATCCGCGTCGACAGCTGCGCTCGTCTTGGTTCGACAACGAACGGTCCGGCATGAACTCCCGGCGGGTGGCCGTCGGTTCGGACCGCTCGTAGCGCAGATCACGGGCAACGATACTCGTGGCGGCCGGCACCCACGGGATCCTGGGGGACCGTTGCGGAAAGTGGGCGATACCGGAACATGTCGAGCGGTTTGTTCGTACGATGTTTTCGTACCGAAAACCCGATAGTTCCATTCCCGGTATCGGCGTGCCGAGCAGCGGGCGGTGAGGATTGTGAGATCGTGTTCGAGTGACTGACCGAGGCGGGCCGCGTATCCGCGGTGGTGTGCAGTCGGACGGCGTCGACGACGGTTACGACGATCGCGCGGACGATTTCCCACGAAGTGTGGGCAGTCGCGGGTCGCATCAACCGCTCCGCGCGCAGTGGGATCCGACGCAACGCGAGGTCAAGCTGCGCAGTCGTCGACCGGATCGCGATATCAGGAAGCAGAGCAAGCTCGGAAAGTTCGCGTCCACTTACGGCTGGCGGGCGTACGCGGTGCCGATTCTGATCGTGGTGACCGCGCTCGTCGTGTTCGATGCCGTGCGGACCGGTGACCCCGTCACCGGCACCGCAGCGCAGTCGACCAACGCCGATCCTGGATTCGGCACCTTGAGTTCGGATACGACGTCGGGTACCGGAATCATCGGCGTTCCGCCGCAGGCCGACGGTAACTTCGCAGCGTCGATATCGTCGGGTGAACTGCCCGACGGTGGTCCGTTCGCGGTGGAGGGGGCCGGAACCTGGCACACCGTGCCGGGGACAACGGAGCAGGTGGGGCAGGGGACCGAGCGGGTGTTCACCTACACGGTCGAGGTCGAGGACGGCGTGGACACGGTCGGGTTCGGCGGCGACGAGTCGTTCGGCCGATTGGTGGATCAGACCCTTGCCAACCCCAAGAGTTGGACCAACGATCCACGGTTCGGATTCCGTCGCATCGATCAGGGCGATCCCGACTTCAGGATCTCGCTGACGTCGCAGATGTCGATCCGGCAGGCCTGCGGTTACGACATTCAGCTCGAGGTCTCCTGCTACAACCCCGGCATCGAGCGAGTGGTGCTCAACGAGCCGAGGTGGGTGCGTGGGGCGATCTCGTTCCAGGGCGACATCGGCTCGTACCGCCAGTACCAGATCAATCACGAGGTCGGCCACGCGATCGGCTACCAGCAGCACCAACCGTGCGAGACCGACGGCGGGCTCGCTCCGGTGATGATGCAGCAGACGTTCGGGACGAACAACGACGACATCGCGCGACTGGACCCAGCGGGCGTCGTTCCGATGGACGGCAAGACATGCCGATTCAATCCGTGGCCCTACCCGCGAGGCTGATCGGCTGGAACTCGGACAGGCTGAGTTAGATTCGAACGTGTCGCGCCGGGTCACCGGCCGCCGTGTCGAGTCGAGGAGCGTCGCTGCGTCGTGGTCCACCTACCCCCGCTGGTCGAACCCGCAGGCGAACTGTCGCCCGAGGACGTCGCCCGGTACAGCCGGCACCTGATCATTCCCAGTGTGGGAACCGACGGTCAGAAGCGACTGCGCAACGCCCGCGTGCTCGTCGTCGGTGCCGGGGGACTGGGCTCACCCGCACTGCTGTACCTCGCGGCCGCCGGTGTCGGGACTCTGGGCGTCGTGGAATTCGACGACGTCGAACTGTCGAACCTGCAACGGCAGATCATCCACGGCCGGTCCGACGTGGGTCGCCCGAAGGCCGACAGCGCGAGAGACTCGATTCTCGAACTCAACGACGGCGTCGAGGTGACGCTGCACCGTGTTCGACTCGACTCGTCGAACGCACTCGAGCTCTTTCGGCAGTACGACCTCGTGCTCGACGGGACCGACAACTTCGCCACCCGATACCTCGTCAACGACGCGGCCGCGCTGGTCGGGATCCCCTATGTATGGGGTTCGATCTACCGGTTCGAGGGGCAGGTGTCGGTGTTCTGGGATCGAGCCCCCGGCGACGCAGGTATCAACTATCGCGACCTGTACCCCGAGGCTCCACCGCCCGGCATGGTGCCCTCGTGTGCCGAAGGTGGGGTGCTGGGGGTGCTGTGCGCGTCGATCGGGTCGATCATGGTCACCGAGGCGATCAAGCTGATCACCGGACTCGGCGAGACGTTGCTGGGTCGGTTGATGATCTACGACGCACTGGCGATGAGCTATCGAACCGTCGGTCTGACTCGGGACCCGCATCGAACGCCGATCACCGAGCTGATCGATTACGAGGCATTCTGCGGAGTGGTGCCGGCCGCCGAGTCCACCGGCGAATCGGTCACTCCGGCGGAGCTGCACGCAATGATGCAGTCCGGTCGCGAGATCGCCCTCATCGACGTGCGTGAGCCGGTGGAGTGGGACATCGTCCGCATCGACGGTGCGCGCTCGATTCCCAAGGGTCGAATCCTGTCGGGGGCGGCGATGTCGGATCTACCGCAGCACATCCCCATCGTGCTCTATTGCAAAACCGGCATCAGGTCCGCCGAGGTGCTCTCCGCCCTCGTGGCAGCCGGTTTCTCGGACGCCGCCCATCTGCACGGCGGAATAGTGGAGTGGGCCCAGCAGATCGATCCTGGTTTGCCCATGTACTGATGTGTCGCGTGTGCGCGTCGTCCGCAGCGGCACCGCGATCGGCGGTAGCGTGGCGCTCGTGAGCTCTGTCGAACCTCCTCAGCACGTGATCTCTACGTTCGGGCTGCGCGATGTCGAGCCTGCACCACTCGGTGCGGATTGGGACGGTGGATGGCGTCTGGGCGACGTCGTCCTGTCCCCGGTGGCAGACCATGCCCGCGCCGCATGGTCGGCCAAGGTGCGCGAGACATTGACCGTGGACGGGGTCCGTCTCGCCCGACCGGTCCGGTCGACCGACGGCCGATACGTCGTGTCGGGCTGGCGCGCAGACACGTTCGTCGCCGGCGAACCGGAGCCTCGTCACGACGAGGTGGTCTCGTTGTCGATGCGGTTGCACGCGGCGACCGCGCAACTCGAGCGACCGCGATTTCTGGTTCAGCCTCCCGTGGCCCCGTGGGCCGACGTGGATGTTTTCGTTGCTGCCGACAGAGCTGCTTGGGAAGCGGTCCCGCTGCGCTCTGCTCGCGGCGCCGGCGCACCCGAGCCGTCGTCCAGTGATGGCAAGAGCAGCCTGGAATTGGTCAAACAGCTTGCGACACTACGCAAGCCCGTCGAGTCACCGGACCAGTTGGTGCACGGTGATCTGTTCGGAACGGTCTTGTTCTCGGGTAGCGAGGCACCAGGGATCAGCGACATCACCCCGTACTGGCGTCCTGCGCCCTGGGCTGCCGGGGTGGCCGTGGTGGACGCCCTGTCCTGGGGTGACGCGGACGACGGTCTGGTCAACCGCTGGGACGATCTACCGGAATGGCCGCAGATGTTGCTGCGCGCGTTGATGTTTCGTCTCGCGGTGCACGCGCTTCATCCGCGTTCGACGTCCGAGGCGTTCCCCGGCTTGGCGCGAACGGCGGATCTGGTACGCCTTATTCTCTGACTTCCGCTGCGCGAGCCGGTGATTCGGAGAGTTCGTGGAACAGTGATCGAGCGGCCTGCATCGCGCGGGCCGCGTCACCGGCGATCACCGCCTCCACGAGCGCCGTGTGTTCGTCGATGTAATCGTCGTCGTGCTCGATGGCGTGGTGGCGCATGGCGTCGTGGATCACCGGTAGCAGCGAATCGTAGAACTCCAGATAGATGGCGTTGTGGCTGGCCGCGACGATGGCGCGGTGCAGGCGTGCGTCGATCCGAACTGCATCGGCCAACGGAGTTTCGTCGGACCACGCCGCGTTGCGATCGGCCAGCGCGCCGAGCATGGCACGGATGTCGTCGTCGTCGCGTCGGTCGGCCGCAAGAGCCGCCGCAGTGACTTCCAAGGTTTCGCGTAGTTCGGTGACATCGCGGTGCCTGGCGTCCGAGAAGTACTTTCCCAGGGTTCCGCCGAGGTCGGAGCACGTCATGACGAAGGTGCCCGAACCCTGCCTGCGTTCGACCATGCCGGCGTGCACGAGTGCCTGCACGGCCTCGCGCACAGTGTTGCGCCCGGTGCCGGTGATCTCGCACAGTTCGGGTTCGGTGGGGATGCGGGTACCCACCGGCCATCGCTGCGACGTGATCTCTTCGCGCAGCTGAGCGGTGACCTGGGAGATCAGGCTCGATCGCTGGACCTGCCGCACGTGGACTCCTCATGCCGGGGACGTTGCAGCGTCGATAGTACTGCTTTGCACCCGATGATCCGGTCATCCTATGATTACGCGGTGAGTGCGCCCACCGCCCCCGATACCCGCCTCGTCGGTACCTCGCTCGTGCGTGGTCGAGCACTCGTCTTCTCCGCGATCGTGGTGTCCGCCCTGACTCTGCGCGCCGCCGTCACCTCGATCAGCCCGCTGTTCGGCAGAATCGGCACCGACCTCCAGTTCGGCACCACCGTCATCGGCATCGTCGGCATGTTGCCTCCGGCGATGTTCGCCGTCTTCGGCCTGGCCACGCCGCTTCTCGCCAAGCGCACCGGCCTGGAGCGGGCAGCTCTGCTGGCGATGGCGCTGACCACGATCGGTATGGCCACTCGTGCGTTCGCGCCGAACACCGAGTCTCTGCTCGCGCTGTCCGCGATCGCTCTCGCGGGCATGGGCATCGGAAACGTCGTCATCCCGCCGTTGGTCAAGCGGTATTTCTCCGAGCGGCTCGCCGTCGTCAGCACCATCTACATCTGCGCCATGCAAGTCAGCACCATGGTTCCGCCGCTGCTGGCCGTCCCCATCGCCGACGCGCACGGTTGGCGCATCTCCATCGGGATCTGGGCCGTCGTCGGCCTGGCCGCCGCGCTGCCGTGGCTCGGTGTCGTCATCGCCCGACGCGGCCGCGACGAGAAGGACGTCTCCGGTGAGGCCGGGTCGGCGTCGGTCCACGCATCGCCGAGCGGCCGAATCCACCGGTCCTCTCTGGCGTGGGGGATGGTGATGATGTTCGCAATGACTTCCCTGATCACCTACTCCATGCTCACCTGGTTGCCGACGCTTCTCATCGATGCGGGGATCGGAGAAGGCTTGGCCGGTGCGTCGGTGGCGGCGTTCGGAGCGATGGGACTGATCACGTCGCTGGCCGCGCCGACGCTCTGTGCGCGCGTGCGCAATCCGTACGGCATCGTGATGGTTGCCGCGGCGTGCTACCTCGGCGGGTTCGCGGGCCTGCACTGGTCTCCGACTGCCGGTACGGTCGCGTGGGTGTGCCTGGTCGGGCTGGGCACGATGACGTTCCCGATGTCGCTGACGCTGATCAACCTCAGGACGCGCACGGCCGTTGGCTCGTCCTCGCTCTCGGGATTCACCCAGGGGCTGGGTTACGTGGTGTCCTCGACCGGTCCGATTCTGTTCGGTCTGCTTCACACCGAGTCCGGGGGCTGGGGACTGCCGTTGGTTCTGTTGACCGGATGTGTAGCGGTTCTGCTGGTCGGAGGATTTCTGTGCTGCCGACCGAGGATGCTCGAAGACACCTGGTGACGTTCGGTGCACGTTGACGCTTCAGCTCACGTCGGTGCTCGATGGCACGTGAGACCAAGTTAATCAACGAGTCATCGCGCGCAGCGCCGCTGCAACATGGCTTTCCTATGTTCGGTTCACACACCGATCAGGAGGCCACACGTGACCAGCCTTTCTCGCAGCGCTTCGGCAGATGCCGGCTCAGCCACCACGGCGACTGTTCCACCCGGAACAGTTCCCGTCTCCGTCAACCATCACATCGCGCACTGGAATTCCGAGGACGTCGAGGCCTGGGAGGCCGGCGGCAAGCAGATCGCCAAGCGCAATCTGATCTGGTCGGTCATCGCCGAGCACGTCGGATTCTCGATCTGGTCGATCTGGTCGGTGATGGTGCTGTTCATGCCGTTGTCGGTCTACGGCATCGACGCGGCGGGCAAGTTCTTCCTGGTGGCCGTCCCCACCCTCGTCGGCGCGATTCTGCGCATTCCGTACACCTTCGCCACGGCCAAGTTCGGTGGCCGTAACTGGACCATCTTCAGTGCTCTGGTGCTCCTGATCCCCACCGTGCTGACCATGTACTTCATGCTGAACCCGGCGTCGTACACCACCTACATCATCGTTGCGGCGTTCGCCGGACTCGGCGGCGGTAACTTCGCATCCTCGATGACGAACATCAACGCGTTCTATCCGCAACGCGAGAAAGGGTGGGCGCTCGGCTTGAATGCGGGCGGCGGCAACATCGGTGTGCCCGTCATCCAGCTCATCGGCCTGTTGGTCATCGCCACCATCGGCAACACCGCCCCCGAGATCGTGTGCGCCGTCTATCTCGTCTTCATCGCGCTTGCCGCCGTCGGTGCCGCGCTGTACATGGACAACCTGGACAACCAGAAGACCAACGGACGCTCCATGATCGACGTGCTGAAGTTCTCGGACTCGTGGTGGATCGCCTTCCTGTACATCGGCACGTTCGGGTCGTTCATCGGCTTCAGCTTCGCGTTCGGGCAGGTCCTGCAGATCAACTTCCTCGCCGGACTCACCGACGGAGCACCGGCGACTCCCGCTCAACAGGCGCAGGCATCGCTGCAGGCCGCTCAGATCGCGTTCATCGGACCATTGCTGGGATCGCTGTCGCGTCCGTTCGGCGGCAAGCTCGCCGACAAGATCGGTGGCGGCAAGATCACCCTGTACACGTTCGTGGCCATGACGTTCGCCACCGGGATTCTGGTTGCGGCCAGTACCTGGGACGATTCGACTCCCGGCGCGGCCAGCGGCACCGTGATGGTGCTCTTCGTCGTCGGATTCATCGCACTCTTCCTGCTCTCGGGCCTCGGAAACGGATCGGTGTACAAGATGATCCCCGCCATATTCGCTGCGAAATCCGCTCAGCTTCAGGGCATGACGGTCGACGAGCAACAGCACTGGTCGCGCAAGATGTCCGGTGCCCTC
>NZ_LVCU01000042.1:0-3391 GCF_001647185.1 Rhodococcus sp. EPR-147 | reverse complement strand
GGAAGGACCCGCAATGAAGAACGCGGTAGTGGTAGGTCACGGGATGGTCGGACACCGATTCGTCGAAGCGTTGCGTGCGCGCGACGAGGCGGCCGAGTGGAAGGTCACGGTGCTGTGCGAGGAGGCACTGGCGGCGTACGACAGGGTGGGACTGTCGTCCTACGTCGGTGCCTGGGACCACAAGGAACTCGCTCTGGCGGGCAACGACTATCCCGGTGACACCCTCGTCGAGATGCGCACCGGAGTACGGGCCGATCGCATCGACCGCGATCACCGCACCGTCGTGACCTCGGCGGGGGACACCGTCGAGTACGAAGCTCTCGTCCTCGCCACCGGCTCCTACCCGTTCGTGCCGCCGATCACCGGACACGACCTGCCCGCGTGCTTCGTCTACCGAACCCTCGACGACCTGGACAAGATCCGGGCCCGCGCCGACGCCGCAGGACCGGGCGCGGTCGGTGTGGTGGTCGGCGGTGGCCTCCTCGGTCTCGAAGCGGCGAATGCACTGAAGAAGATGGGCATGACCCCGCACGTCATCGAGTTCGCTCCACGATTGATGCCGCTGCAGGTGGACGAGGGCGGCGGCGCGCTGTTGGCGCGTCTGGTCACCGAACTCGGGTTGAACGTCCATGTGGGAGTGGGCACGTCGTCGATCTCCGAGAACGACAGCGCCGGTCTGACGGTCGAACTGAGCGACGGCAGCACCATCGACGCCGCGCTGCTGGTGTTCTCCGCCGGTGTGCGTCCCCAGGATCGGCTGGCACGCGAGAGTGGTCTCGAGGTGGGTGAGCGCGGCGGCATCATGGTCGACATCGGCTGCAATACCTCCGACCCTGCCGTCTACGCGATCGGCGAATGCGCTGCGGTCGAGGGTCGGTGCTACGGACTGGTCGCTCCCGGGTATTCGACGGCGGAGGTCGTGGCCGACCGATTGCTCGGCGGCGCAGCGCAATTCCCGGGTGCCGACATGTCCACCAAGCTCAAGCTGATGGGCGTCGACGTCGCGAGCTTCGGCGACGCGATGGCGGCCACGCCGGGCGCTCTCGAAGTGGTGTTCAGCGATGCCCCCAAAGGCACGTACGCCAAGCTCGTCGTCACCGACGACGCGAAGACTCTGCTCGGCGGCATCCTCGTCGGCGACGCCTCCGCGTACTCGCTGTTGCGGCCGCTGGTCGGTCGCGAGTTGCCCGGCGATCCGGGCGCTCTGATCTCACCTGCCGCCGAGCAGGTCGGCATCGGTGCACTGCCCGACGACGCCGAGATCTGCTCGTGCAACGGTGTGAGCAAGGGTGCCATCTGCTCGGCGATAGCCGACGGAGCCTGCGACCTGGCGGCCGTGAAGAGCTGCACCACCGCGGGCACCACCTGTGGCGGATGCCTGCCCTCGATCAAGTCGTTGCTCGCCGCATCCGGTGTGGTCCTCTCGAAGTCGTTGTGCGAGCACTTCGCTCAGTCCAGGGCCGAGCTGTACGAGATCGTTCGGGCCACCAACACCCGCACCTTCTCGTCGCTGATCGCCAAGTACGGCTCGGGAACCGGCTGCGACATCTGCAAGCCTGTCGTCGCGTCGATTCTCGCGTCGACGTCCTCCGACCACATTCTCGACGGCGAGCAGGCGTCGTTGCAGGACACCAACGATCACTTCCTGGCCAACATCCAGAAGAACGGCACCTACTCGGTGGTGCCCCGGATGCCGGGCGGCGAGTGCACTCCGGAACAGCTCATCGTCATCGGCGAGGTCGCTCGCGATTTCGGGCTCTACACGAAGGTGACCGGAGGGCAGCGCATCGACATGTTCGGTGCCCGAGTCGAGCAGTTGCCGGCGATCTGGAAGCGCCTCGTCGACGCCGGGATGGAGTCGGGCCAGGCGTACGGGAAGTCGCTGCGGACGGTCAAGAGCTGCGTCGGATCGAGTTGGTGCCGTTACGGCGTCCAGGATTCGGTGGGGATGGCCGTCGATCTGGAGAACCGCTATCGAGGTCTGCGGTCGCCGCACAAGATCAAGTTCGGCGTCTCGGGCTGCGCTCGCGAATGCGCCGAGGCCCGCGGCAAGGACGTCGGGATCATCGCGACCGAGGGTGGTTGGAACCTCTACGTAGGCGGTAACGGAGGTCAGTCGCCCAAGCACGCGCAGTTGCTCGCGTCCAACCTCGACGATGCCACCCTGGTCAGCTACATCGACCGTTACCTCATGTTCTACGTGCGTACAGCCGACCGGCTGCAGCGCACGGCACCGTGGCTCGAATCGCTCGACGGGGGACTGGACCACCTCAGAGCCGTCGTGTGCGAGGACAGTCTCGGCATCGGTGCCGAACTCGAAGCCGACATGGAACGCCACGTCGCCGGCTACAAGGACGAGTGGGCCGGCGTGCTCGAAGACGACGAGAAGCTCGGTCGGTTCGTCTCCTTCGTCAATGCTCCGGACGAGTCCGACCCCACCATCGCGTTCGACGAGTCCGGCGCGCGCAAGGTGCCCGTGCTGATGGGAATGCCACGAGTGGGCGCGTGAGCCGATACGGGAGCTGACAACCGGCAGGTCACGAGACTGAGTGCATGTGCACAGACGAGTAATCGCGACTTAACGGCCAAGAAACACAAGCAACGTGGAATAGCTGATCAGGAGGTACGCCATGACTGTCATCGATTCGTCAGCAGTGAAGTCACCATCAGCGGTACCGAACGACATCGCTCGTGATTGGACCCCGGCCTGCACGCTCGACGCGCTGATTCCGGGGCGCGGAGTGGCGGTGCTCCTGCGAGGAGGCACCCAGGCGGCGCTGTTTCTGCTCGACGACGGACGACTGGTCGCGGTGGGCAACATCGATCCGTACGGGCGTGCAGCAGTGATGTCACGCGGACTGGTGGGAGACCGAGGGGGCGAACCCACCGTCGCATCGCCGTTGCTCAAGCAGGTTTTCTCGCTGGCCGACGGGCGCTGCCTCGATGACACGCAGGTCACCCTCGGATCGTTCGAGGTCTCCTGCGTCGAGGGCGTCGTGCTGGTCCGCGGCGGATCTACGTGAGCGAAATCGCAGGGGCTGCAATGCCTCTGGTCGGGTTCACCGTCGGGATCACCGCATCGCGTCGAGCCGAGGAGTTCGCGACTCTGCTCGAGCGGCGCGGGGCCACCGTGATGCATGCCCCCGCTATTCGCATCATCCCACTGGCCGACGACGCCGAGCTCGAACGCGTCACCGCCGCCGTCATCGCTGATCCACCGGAAATCACCGTGGCCACAACAGGAATCGGATTTCGTGGCTGGGTCGAGGCAGCGGACGGGTGGGGGCAGGCAGAAGAACTGGGGCGCGCACTCGGTGCGTCCCGTCTGCTCGCTCGCGGTCCGAAGGCGAAAGGGGCCATCCGAGCAGCCGATCTACGCGAGGAGTGGTCG
>NZ_LVCU01000041.1:0-16160 GCF_001647185.1 Rhodococcus sp. EPR-147 | reverse complement strand
GACCACCGAATGGGAGCCGGTCCCCGATTTCTGCGAGGTGTTGCGCTGCGCGGGAGCCGAGGTGGTTCCGGTGCCGGTCTACCGCTGGACAGCGCCCGACGACCAGAGCCCGATGGACCGCATGATCGAAGCCGTCATCGTCGGTGATCTCGATGCCCTCAGCTTCACCTCGGCACCGGCGGTGGCGTCGATGCTGATGCGCGCCGACGAGAACGGTGTGCTCGAACCTCTGCTGCAGTCGATGCGATCGAGGGTGCTGCCGGTGTGCGTCGGGCCGGTGACGGCCGCGCCCCTCGAACAGCTGAACGTGGCCACCACACAGCCGACCCGGGCGCGTCTGGGGGCACTCGCGCGGCACATCGCCGAAGAACTGCCGAGGCGCACCGGTCGTCTGCATGCGGGCGGTCACGTGGTCAGTGTCCGCGGTAAGTGCGTGGTGGTCGACGGTGAAGTTCGACCGGTGTCCCCAGCAGGCATGGCTTTGATGAAGACACTGGCTCGCAATCCAGGACGCGTCGTCTCCCGCGAGGACCTGTTGGCGTCGCTGCCCGGCGGAGGGGGCGACACCCACGCTGTGGAGACGGCGATGACCAGACTCAGGTCCTCGCTGGGCGCGCCGAAAGCTATCCAGACCGTGGTCAAGCGTGGCTATCGCATCGCACTCGATCACATCGAGACCGAGACGGACTGCGATTCCGAAGAACCGGCTGATCGAGTGGCCGTCGTAGAAGGGGGAAAGTACTGATGACACCGACTCTTGTTCTGGTTGCACACGGCACCCGAAACCCCCGTGGTGTCGAGATGGTCGCCGCACTCGCCGATGCTGTGTCGGCGCAGATCGGTACCACGCGCGTGGCATTCGTCGACGTACTCGGGCCGTCACCGGCCGAGGTGCTGCGCGACACCGCCGGCTCGGCTGTCGTGGTTCCCGCCTTCCTCGCGTCGGGCTACCACGTGCACACCGATGTGCCGCGAGAGATCGCCGACAGCGCTCACACGTCCGTCGCCGTCACCCGCGCTCTCGGACCCGATCCGGTACTGGCGGAAGTCATGGTCGATCGACTCCGTGACGCCGGGTGGCGCTCGTGCGATCCGATCGTGCTCGCGGCCGCAGGATCGTCCGATGCTCGTGCGTTGGAAGAACACCGGCGCGCGGCGGCGATGTTGGCCGATGTCGCGCGAGTTCCGGTCAGTATCGGCTACGTCGCCACCAGTACCCCCACCGTGTCCGACGCGGTGTCGACCCTGCGAGAAGCCGGGCACGCACGTGTGTTCGTGGCGTCGTATCTGTTGGCGCGCGGCCTCTTTCACAACCGTCTGGCCGACGCCGGAGCCGACGGCGTCGGTGAGCCGCTCGGAGTGCATGCCGCGATCGTCGATCTCGTGGTCGCGCGCTACCGCGAGGGTGTTCGATCTCTCGGTGAAACTAGTGATGCGGCAACGGAAGAATTGTCACCGGCTCGTCGGCGCTGACCTCGGCCGGGATCACAGCCAGTGCGTCGCGGCCGACGAGGTGAGCGAGGTGCGCCGTGCGGACTCGGGTATCTGCCAGCCACCGTGTGCCGTCCGCGGTGACCGGGACGATACGAGGCGTCGAGGATCGAACCTCGGCAGCATTGGACAACAGGCCGATCCGTGATGGGCGCACCGTTCTCCCGGTCAGGGCATCGACGATGGCGGGCGCGGCGAGCATCGCGGTACCGACAGCCGCCAGCGGATTGCCCGGTAGGCCGAGTACCACTGTGCCGTCGGGCAACGCCGCGGTGATCTGAGAACCGCCGGGACGCATGCGCATTCGCCCGACGACGGTCTCGGCATCGATGCCGGCGAGGGTCCCGCGGAGCTGATCGGCAGCCCCGCCTCCTGTTGCCCCGACGACGATGATCACGTCCACGTCCCGAGTGCGGGTCAGCACGTCTCGAAACCCCGTCGCAGAATCCTTGAGCAGCGTCACATCGACGACGCTGATGCCGCAGTGCGCCAGGTACTCCGGCAACACCGATCCGAGCACGTCCCTGGTCTCGCCGGGAGCGAGTGGTCCGGTGGATCGAATCTCGGTGCCGCTGATGACTACTCGTCCGCGGACCGGACCGCGCACTGCCACCTCGAACACCTCTGCACTGGCAGCGAGCGATCGTACGGCCGCATCGATCGGGGTGCCGGCAGCGACGAGTTCGGTACCGGGCAGCCAGTCCTCACCGCGTCGACGCGTGTCGTCGGACTGCGATGCCGTCGGGATGCGTCGAGCCGATCCGTCGGACTCGCGGGTCATGTGCTCGTCGCGAACCACCGATGTCGCTCCGGGCGGAAGCGCTGCGCCCGTCGCGATGCGCACGGCCGTTCCTTCGGTGAGTGGGGCGATGTCGGAGGTGCCGGCGTACGCGATGTCGGACCGGAGCGTCCACGGATCGGTGCCGCACACGGCGTAGCCGTCCATCGCGGAGATGTCGACTGCCGGCAGCGCGGTTCGGGAGACGAGGGGTTCCGCGAGCACGGTTCCGGCACTGTCCTGCAGGGGAATTCGACGGATCGGCAACGCGGGGAGTCGGCTCCGAACGCGTTCGAGTGCGTCGCTCACCTCGAGCGTCTCCGGCTGTTGTGCGGCCAGACGGGCGGCGAGAAGATCGGCGGGGGTGTCGCAGTCCTCGACACCGGACACCGCGATCACCAGATGATCGGCAGGAAGGATCGTGCGCATGGGCGCGCCCTCCACCGAATCCGGCTGTGCCAGCGCGGAACGCAACGCGGCGTGCCGCCAGACTCCCAGCAGGAATTGGGTACGACCGGCACTGTCGCGGGCGAAGACGGCGTCGGTCTGCGAGCGCGATACGGCATTGATCAGCGACTCGACCGTCGCGGCGTCGAGAAACGGCAGATCCGACGCGATGACCACCACCAGATCTGCGGTGCCTTCTTCACAATCGTCGAGTGATCGCAGGCCCGCGGCGAGTGCAGCGACCGGGCCGCCGCCCGCGGGGGACTCGCGAGTCTGCACCACGTGATCGGGCACTCCGGTACGGGTCGGACCCACCAGAACCGTTCTGCGACAACTCGTCACCGCGTCCACGGCGATGTCGACCATGCGGCGCCCGCCGACGGTCATGGCAGGTTTGTCGACCTCGTGCGGCGCAGCGGGGTCCTCGGGATCTGTCATCCTCGATCCTCGACCGCCGGCGAGGACGATCGCGTCGCAGACCGGTTGCGTCACGTTGCGAGCTCTGTCATGTCGGCAGCGGCACGTTCTGCAGGCGAACCTGCCCGCGTGCTATGACTTTTCCGCTGTCGGAGGCGGTGATCGTGACCAGCCACAGTTGTTGAACACGGCCCTGCTGCAACGGTTCTGCGACAACATCGACGCGGCCGCCCTTGCTGGCGCGGAGAAAGTCGGTGCCGTTGTGTACGCCGACTGCGAATTCACCGCGATCCTTGACCGCCTCACTGGCACCGATGCTCGCTGCGCTCTCGACGGCAGTGGTGTAGACGCCGCCGTGGACGACCCCCCAGGGCGTGAAGTGCTCATCCGTCAACTCGATGTGCCCGGCCACCCTGGTGCCCGAGACCTCGTCGATGACGAGACCGGCAGAGGCGACGAAGCTGCTCGCCTTCGACAGCGCGAACTTCGCCGTGGGGCGTGGATCGAACTGCTCGAGTGCGTCCCTGATGCTCATTCTCCGAGATTAGTGGTCGGCGGCGGAGGCGGTGGGAGCGCCCCGAAGTCGAATCGAATCGAGCTCAGTGGGACGCGCCCGTCGTGGTTCGGGACGCCTTCGCTGCGCAGAGTCTCCAGCTGTCTCGAGGCCAGGTGCGGGGCGGGCCTTCCACTCGCGCCGAGGACTCGATGCCAGGGCAGGTCGGCGGAATCGGTGCGCATGATCCATCCGACGATGCGAGGACTCGACAGGTCGGCGGCGGCCGCGATGTCTCCGTAGGTGGCCACGAATCCAGGGGGGATCGACGCGACCAACGCGCGAACTCTCTCGACCTGGGCTTCGGTGATCGGGGCCATCTACAGCAGGGATCGCACCAGCTCGGCGACCTCGACCGGCTTGGCCTGGCCGACCATGTGATCGCAGTTCAGTTCGACCGTTCGTAGGTTGTCACCGAGCTTGTCTCGCAGCGCCGAGAGGAATTCCTCTGTGACATAGGGGGGTTCGACGCGCATGGCCCGCACCACGATGGTCGGGACACTCTCGGCGGGGACCACGATCGGACGTGCGAGCTCGCCCCACGTCGCGACGATGGCCGGAATCGACATTCGCCACGCGACCTTTCCGTCGTCGGCGGGGATCAGGTGATCGGCGACCTCACGGTCGAGCAATTCGGTGGGCACGTCCGCCCACGCCCCGTGGATCTTCTCCGAGCGCGCCTCGTCGACGTCGGTGTAGTCGGGGGATTTCGCGGTCGCCTCGGCCACCTCGAGTAGCTCCTCCGGCGGCAGAGCGATCGCGGGATCGAGCAGAATCAGCGCCCGCACAGCTTCGGGGAACCTCTGCGCGAGATGTACGGCCAACGCGCCACCGTACGAGTGGCCGAGGACCACGACCGGTCCACGCGCATAGGCGTCGAGCACGGCTTTGAGCGCAGTGACCTGTGCGTCGATGTCCCAGGGCGGTGTGGACGGGGAATGCCCGTGACCGATGAGGTCGGGTGCCAGAATCCTGGCCTCGGGAAGGTGGTTCTCGGCGAGGTCCCACCACCGGGCACCGTGGCCGGTCACACCGTGAACGGCGAGGATTTCAGGACCGTCTGCGGGTCCGAACGTGTGCAGATTCAACTCGGTCACGTCGACCACTATGCCGTATCGCGCTAGGACCAGCGAAACAACCGGATCGCGCAGGCGGTTCCGGCGATCACCGCGACCACGAGTCCGATGGGTCCGCCGATGTCGACAGGCGTTCCGGCCCAGGCAGATCCCAGCGCGGTGACGGTGGCACCGAAGGGCAGTACCTCACCGACGGCCGCAACAGGACCCGGTAGATCCGCGACCGGTCCGAACAGTCCGCCGGTGGCACCGAGAACCAGGAACAGGGTCAGGCCGATCGCGACGGCCGAGTTCGCTGTCGGCGCGACGGCGGCCACCACGATCCCCAGCGAGTACATCGCCGCGGCACCGAGTACCAGAACGGCCGCGACCAGGATCGGATTGTGCGGCGCAGTGATTCCGAAGAGCAGGGCAGCAGTGGACAGAGCGATACCGATTCCGAGTGTGGCTTGGACGGCGCTGGTGATCACTTGCGCAGCCAGCACCTGCGTCGGTCCGATCGGTGTCGTCGACAGTCGCTTCAGCACGCCGGACTTGCGATAGAGCGCAAGAAAGCTCGGCATGTTCACGATTCCGATGACGGCGATGATCATGGTCAGGGCCAGCGGCAGTACGAACCGATCGAATGCCGTGATCGCGCCAGGCCCGACGATCTCCGCCGAGGTACCGGAGCCGTTCATCACCAGTACGAGAACCGGGAGGGCGATGGGAACGATCAGGCCGGCCGTGTCCCGGGTGACCATGCGCATTTCGGCCCCGACGAGTGCGCCGGTGGCGCGCAGGCCCGGACGAGGTGCAGCGTGGATCTCGTGTGCGGTCATGCCGAACTCCGTTCCGTCAGCGTCAGGAAAGCGTCTTCGAGGGTGGCCCGGCGGTCGCCTCGCAGGCCGGCGTCGGTGATCAGAGAATCCGGTGTGCCGGTGGCCACGACGGAGCCTCGATCGAGGACGGTGACGCGATCGCACAGGCGGTGTACCTCGTCCATGTGATGGCTGATCAGCAAGATGGTGACACCGTCTGCGCGGAGGTCCTCGATCAGTCGCCACACGGTGCGTCGTGCGTCCGGGTCGAGTCCGGTGGTGAGCTCGTCGAGTATGACGACCCGAGGGGAACCGATCAGGGCGAGCACCACCGACAACCGTTGCTGCTGGCCTCCGGACAGCCGCTCGTAGCGCACCCGGCGGTGCTCGTGCAGGCCCACCGCACGAACGAGCGCGTCTCGATCGGCAGGTCGACGGTAGAAGGAGGCGAACAGATCGACCAGTTCGGCAACGGTGAGCGCGGTGTGAAGGTCGTTGGACTGCAGCTGTACTCCCAGAACCGCGCGTACTCGATTGCGGTCGGTGAAGGGGTCGAGTCCCAGAACTCGCACGGCACCGGAGCTCGGCTTACGAAGGCCCGCAATGGTTTCGACCAGGGTCGTCTTACCGGCGCCGTTGCGCCCGAGCAGGCCGTGCGTCTCGCCTTCGGCGACCGTGAGGCGCACGCCTGCCACGGCGGTGCGCTCTCGATAACGCTGGGTGATGTCTCGAACGTCGATCGCTGCCATCCGATGTTCCCTTCTCGATCGTATCGATCTCGACGCTAGATCCGCCGTGGCCTGCGCACAGGTGCCGATCGTCACCGAAGGTGATCGTGACTTTCGGCAGGGGTGCGCGGGCGGACCGGGCGATAGGGTCGACAGAATGAGACGCCTCGGACCCGACGTTCTGGCCGGTGCGTTCGTGTCCGCACTCGCGGTCGCGATGGGCGCTCTCGTCGTCTTCGATCGGTCGATCGCCGACGGTCTCTCGGTTCCGCTGTGGGTCTGGGCCTCGCTGTTCGCGGCCTTCTTGGTTGCCCAGACCACGGGCATGTGGTGGGAAGACCGGTTGCCGGATCGTCTCGTGCGCGCGTGCTTCGGCGTGCAGGTGGTGCTGGCACCGATTCTGGTGCTGACCGCCCCGACGGCAAGCTGGTTGCCCATCCTGCTGGTCTTCACCTCGACGTTCGCCGTGTATCGGGTGACCGGGTCCTCGGTGGCGGTCATCGTTGCGGTCTACACCTGCTGTGTGGGGGTGTCGGTTGCGATCCGGGGTGGACGGATCTCGGAGATCGCACTGATCACGTCGATCTACGGAGCGCTGCAGGTGGCCAGTGCGTTGTCGGTGACCGCGCAGCTGCGACAGGCTCGGTTGCGCCGGGAACTTGCGGTCGCACACGCCGAACTACGCACCGCCAGTGCGTTGTTGGACGATTCCTCCCGTGCCGACGAGCGATTGCGCATCGCGCGAGAGTTGCACGACGTGCTCGGTCACCAGCTCACCGCACTGAGTCTCGAGCTCGAGGTGGCGTCCCACCGGCTACCCGAGCCTGCGCGCGAGCATGTCGTCAGGGCGCAATCCATCGCACGTGACCTGCTCGGGGACGTGCGATCGACCGTCGGCGAGGTCCGCGCCAGAACTCCGGTGCTGGGGGAGTCGCTCGATCGACTGGTTGCCCGGCTACCCGAACCGGTCGTGCATCTGACGGTCGACCCCGAGATCAGGGTCGACGAGGCTCGCGCGGTGGCGGTGGTCCGCTGCGTACAGGAGATGATCACCAACACCATTCGTCACGCGAATGCCGATGAGATGTGGATCGAGGTACGCGCGGATCCGACCGGTGCGCTGTCGGTCTCGGTGCGCGACGACGGCCGGGCGTCGGCCGAGTTCGAGCCGGGGCACGGGCTGCAAGGAATCCGAGAGCGCATCGAAGGACTGGGCGGCACGGTCACGTTTTCGGTCGATCGCGGGTTCGTGGTCCAGGCGACGGTGCCCGCACCGTGATCACGGTCTTGATCGTCGACGACCACACTCTGGTTCGGCAGGGTATCCGCAGCCTGCTCGAACTGGACCCCGACATCGAGGTGACCGGGGAAGCCGACGACGGTGCCGCTGCGGTCGCGTCGATCGAACTCGATCCTCCCGATGTGGTGTTGCTCGACCTACGCATGCCGCGGTTCGACGGACTGTGGACGCTTCGGGCCTTGCAGGACAGAGGAATCCGGGTTCCGGTCTTGGTTCTGACGACGTTCGACGACGACGAGTTGGTGCTCGGGGCGCTGCGTGCGGGCGCGAAGGGATACCTGCTCAAGGATGTGACCTTCGAGCGGCTCGGCGGTGCCGTACGTGAACTCGCGGCCGGGCGCACCTTGGCGCAACCCGCCATCACCGAGAGACTGCTGGACGCTCTCCGGGCCGGGAAGCACGGCCCGAGCGACGTCGGAGTCGCCGACACACTCACCGCCCGCGAGATCGACGTCCTACGGCTCGTCGCAAGCGGATACACCAACAGATCGATAGCCGACGCCCTGCATCTGGCCGAGGGAACCGTCAAGAACCACATGTCGTCGGCCATTCTCAAACTCGGTGCGAACGACAGAACGAGCGCAGTTCTGCGTGCGCTGCGGGACGGCCTGCTCGACTGACCGGGCCGGCGGTCGGTCCGGGCGGCGGCCGATGTGTCGGTGGCTCGTGATTGCATCTGTGTCATGAGCTCGGACGGCAGACACGGCGCGACGGTCACACTCGTGCGTGCGCCCAAGGTGGCTCGCTCGGCACGTGAGTGGACCGGCTCGGCAGCGCGGCTGCTGTCCTCGACGCCCGACTCGGCAGCAGAGGCCGCGACAGGTGCACCGCGATGGAATCCGTGGCAGATCCTGGGTGGTCCCGGCACGGGCAAGACATCGCTCGTGGCCGACTACGCCGTCTCGCGCATCGTCACCGGTGATCCGGAGTCGGTGCTGGTGCTCACCCAGTCCAAACGGGCGGCAACCGCCGTCCGCGAGGTCATCACCTCGGGTCTCTTCAGCGGCGATCACGCACTGCGGGCTACCCGTGAACCGTTGGTACGCACGGTGCATTCCTACGCCTTCGCGGTGCTGCGGCTGCAGGCCTCGCTGTACGGCAATCCGCCACCGCGACTGCTGACCGGTGCCGAGCAGGACGCCGTGGTGCGTGAGATGCTGCGCGGCGATCTCGAGGACGGAGCAGGAAACTGGCCGGAGCGGCTGCGTCCGGCACTGGGCACCGCGGGATTCGTCACTGCGGTGCGAGATATGATGCTCAGGTCCGCCGAACGCGGGGTCGGACCGGAAGACCTCGTCAAACTGGGTCGCAAACACGGCAGACCCGAGTGGGTTGCCGTCGGGAGGTTCGCTGCCGGATACGAGCAGGCCATGTTGTTGCGCGGTGCCGTCGGAGTGGAAGCGGCCGGAGCCACGGCACCGGGTCTGGACGCCG
The DNA here is from genome assembly GCF_001647185.1 of Rhodococcus sp. EPR-147. Taxonomy (NCBI): domain Bacteria; kingdom Bacillati; phylum Actinomycetota; class Actinomycetes; order Mycobacteriales; family Nocardiaceae; genus Rhodococcus; species Rhodococcus sp. EPR-147. The sequence goes on along the minus strand of NZ_LVCU01000041.1, from coordinate 7,136 downwards.
CCGAGCTGATCGGTGCCGCGCTCATGGCGTTCGCCACCGATCCGGAATTGCTGCGCAGCGAACGCGCCCGTATCCGGCACCTCGTCGTCGACGACGCGCAGCACCTCGATCCGCAAGCGGCACAGCTGGTTCGGCTGATCGGAACCGACACCGAATCCACCGTCGTCGCCGGGGATCCCGATCAAGCCGTGTTCACCTTCCGCGGTGCCGACCCCTCTTTCGTGGCCGACCTGGTCGAGGTGGATTCGCCGCGTCGCGTGATGCTCACTCGCAATCACCGGTCCGTTCCCGAGGTCGCAGAGCTGACCGACATCATCGCCGGACGGTTGCCCGGGCTCGGTCGGCACCGCTGTCCCGAACCGGTGGGCACCGCACGCTTCGGTGAACCGGCAGCGCGCGTGCACGTCGTGTCCTCGCCTGCCAAGGAGGCGGCGATCATCGCCGACGCCATGCGTCGTGCCCACCTGATCGACGGCATGCCGTGGTCCGAGATGGCGATCGTGGTGCGGTCCGTGCCGCGCACCCTCGCACCGTTGCGTCGGGCGCTGCACGGCGCAGGGGTGCCGATGATCACCCCGACCTCGGAGCTACCGCTGCATCGCCAGCACGGGGCCGTGGGTCTCCTGCTGGTACTGCGTGCCATCTCCGACCCGAGCTTCGACGGTGAAGATGCCCTCGCGCTGCTCTCCGGGCCGATCGGCGGGGCCGATCCGGTGGGTCTGCGGCGATTGCGCCGGGGCGTGCGCAGGCTCGAACTCGCATCGGGCGGCGAGCGCGACTCCGCCGAGCTGCTCAGAGTCGTACTCACCGACGACACTCGGGGGAGCGCCGGGTGGATCGGCGGACTCTCCGATGTGGAGTCCGCCCCGTTGCGTCGAGCCCTCGGTGTCGTTCGGAAGGCACGGGTGCTCGCCCGCACCGGCCGCGGGGTCGAGGACGTGTTGTGGGCGGCGTGGCAGGCGTCGGGGCTCGAGCGGCGTTGGTCCACCGCGTCCGCCTGGGGTGGCTCGGCCGGTGCCCAGGCCGACCGCGACCTGGATGCGGTGGTGGCGCTGTTCGACGCGGCGGCAGCATACGTCGACAGGTTGCCGCGGGCTCAGATCGGTGGATTCCTCGATTACATTGCGCAGCAAGAGATTCCTACCCTGAACTCACACCGACCCACGGTTCGGGCCGACGCGGTGACGCTGCTGAGCGCGCATTCCGCCGCGGGTCGGGAATGGGAGCTCGTCGCGGTCGCCGGGGTACAGGAAGGCCTGTGGCCGGGGCTGCGGTCACGCGGCAGCCTGCTGGGCACCGACACCCTGGTCGACCTCGTATCCGGGAAGGTCGATGCAGCAGCGGTGCTCGACGGGCGACTGTCGAAGTCGGCACCGTTGCTGGCCGAGGAGCGCACGCTGTTTCTGGTGGCGTGCAGTCGCGCTCGATCGACCTTGCTCGTGACAGCCGTCGATTCCAGTACCGGAGATGCGGATCTGGTCCGATCGCGATTCGTGGACGAACTACGCGGCGTCGACGGCGGAGGCGAGTCGGATCTCGCACCCGGGACCCCCGTGCCGGAGACTGCGCACCGGGTGTTGGCGCTGCCCATGCTGGTCGCCGAGCTACGGAGTGTGGTGTGCGATCCGGTTGTCGCCGAACAGGATCCGGACAAGCGCGCCCGAGCGGCCCGGCATCTGGCGACTCTCGCCGACGCCGGTGTTCGAGGCGCGCATCCCGACGAGTGGTTCGGAGTGGCAGGGCCCAGCACCGACGCGCCGCTGTGGCAGCTCGGCGACGGTCCGGTGCCGCTGTCGCCGTCGACGGTGGAACAACTCTCCACCTGTCCGCTGCGATGGATGCTCGAACGTCACGGCGGCAACGACGGCACCAACACCCATGCGGTCACCGGCACGCTCGTACACACTCTCGTCCAGGCGGTGGCCGGCCGGATACCGCCGGAGCAACTCCGGCGTGCGCTCGAAACAGCATGGGATGCAGTGGATCTCGGATCGCAATGGTTCTCACGGCACGAACTCGACCGAACCGGTGCGATGCTCGAGACGTTCGAGACCTGGTTGCAGGGCAGTCGAGGCGAGCTCACCGAGGCCGGAGTCGAAGTGCGCGTCGACGGCATCCTCGACGCTCGGTCGGAGGACGAGCCGGCGGTGGCGTTGCGCGGCCGCATCGACCGACTCGAGCACGATCCGGACGGTCGGCCGGTGATCATCGACGTCAAGACGGCCAAGACCGTGATGTCCAAGGAGGACGCCCAGGGCCATCATCAGCTGGCCACCTACCAGGTCGCCGCGGCAGCCGGTGCCATCGAGGGCGAGCCTGCGGGCGAGCCCGGCGGAGCGCGGCTGGTCTTCGTGGCCAAGCCCCACAACAAGGACGGGGCGACGCAGCGTGTCCAGCAAGTGCCGACACCGGAGAAACTCGAGGAGTGGCGAGACACCGTGCATCAGGCCGCATCGGCGACGCAGGGACCCACGTTCGAGGCGCGGATCAACGACGGCTGCAGGCACTGCCCGGTCAAGTCCAGCTGCCCGGCACACGAGACGGGAAGGCAGGTGACCGAGCAGTGACGACTTCGACGAAGACACGGACCGGCTCGGTACGGGTGTCGCCGGTCGAGCTCGCCCGGGCGCTCGGGCAGAAACATCCACCGACCGACGAACAAGCCGCGGTGATCGCAGCGCCGCCCGGCCCGACGCTCGTCGTCGCAGGGGCAGGCGCGGGCAAGACCGAGACCATGGCGGCCCGCGTGGTGTGGATGGTGGCCAACGGTTTCGTCGACCCGGACCAGGTTCTGGGTCTGACCTTCACCCGAAAAGCCGCACAGCAGTTGACCTCTCGGATCAGAGCTCGGCTGGCTCGGCTGGCCGGATCCGATCTGGTGCGCGCACTCGACCCCAGCCTGGCACTGCGCGAGCGAATCCTCGGTGCCGAGCCGGAAGTGAGCACCTACCACTCCTACGCGGGCCGGCTGCTCACCGAGCACGGCTTGCTGCTCCCGATCGAACCGTCCGCGACTCTGTTGTCGGAAACCGAACTGTGGCAGCTGGCCCACCGTGTCGTCAGCACCTGGGACGGCGACCTGGACACCGACCGCAATCCCACGTCGGTGACCGAGGCCGTACTCGCACTCTCCGGTCAGTTGGCCGAGCATCTGGTCGATCCCGAGGATCTGCGCCATGCACACGTCGAGTTGGAGACGCTGGTGCACACTCTCGGGCCGGGACCGCGACAACGTGGTGGCCCCACCAAGGAGTTGCTGAACATCCTCGACGCGCAACATCAACGAATCGGGTTGCTGCCGTTGGTGGAACGGCTGGCGCAGACGCTGCGGCGCGAGGGCGCACTGGATTTCGGCTCGCAGATGTCGATGGCGGCTCGGGTCGCCGCCGAGCATGCCGAGGTGGGAATCGCCGAACGGCAGAGATTCCGGCTCGTGTTGCTCGACGAGTACCAGGACACCGGGCATGCCCAACGCGTCCTGCTGTCGTCGCTGTTCGGTTCCGGCAGCGATCCGCAGTTGGCTCTGACCGCCGTCGGTGACCCGATGCAGTCGATCTACGGGTGGCGCGGCGCATCGGCAGCAAATCTGCCTCGGTTCGCCACCGATTTCCCCGAGGCCGACGGAAGCCCGGCACCCCGGCTCGAGCTGCTCACCAGCTGGCGAAATCCGCCCGAGGCCTTGACGCTGGCCAACCTGATCACCGACCCACTGCGCCGCGTCGGGGTGCCGGTGCCGACCCTGCGGGCCCGCCCGGGTGCGGTTCCCGGTGATGTCCGACTGGCCGTCACCGATACCGTTGTGGGCGAACGAGAGTGGATCGCCGACCGGATCGCGGGGGAGTACCGCGCTGCCCTCGAGCAGGATCGCACGCCGCCCACCGCCGCGGTTTTGGTGCGCCGCAACGCCGACGCCGAGCCGATCGCGGATGTGCTGCGCAGCCGCGGGTTGCCGGTGGAGGTCGTGGGCCTCGGTGGATTGCTGCACGTTCCCGAGGTGGCCGACATCATCGCGATGCTGCGTTTGGTAGCCGACCCCACTGCCGGAAGCTCGGCGATGCGCATCCTCACCGGCTCTCGGTGGCAGATCGGACCGACGGATCTGCGGGCACTCTCGCAGCGCGCCCGAGAACTCGAGATCCGCGGCGGCTACGGCACCGCAGGTCGCGTCGACGACCCGGAGGCACTCGATGCGGCGCTCGGTAATGCCCTACCCGGCGAGCAGTCGGAGCAGGCCGGTCTGGCCGACGCGATTGCCGATCCAGGTCCGGCCGAGCGGTACTCGGAGGTGGGGCATCGCCGGATCGTCGCCCTGGCAGGTGAACTGCACCTGCTGCGCGACCGCATCGGTCAGCCGCTGACGGAATTGGTCGGCGACATAGAACGGATCATAGGGATCGGTGTCGAAGCTCAGGCCCGCACACCGAGCGGCACCGACGGCGCGGTCGGTCGTGAACATCTCGACGAATTCGCCCATGTGGTAGCCGATTACGCCGACAACCCGACTGCCACGGTCACCGGATTCCTGTCGTTCCTGGCCGCGGCGGAGACGGTCGAGGACGGCCTCGCCCCCGGTGAGGTCGACGTCGCGCCCCATCGTGTGCAGGTGCTCACCGTCCATTCCGCGAAAGGCCTCGAATGGGAGGTGGTGGCTGTCCCGCACGTGGCGAAGGGTGTGTTCCCGTCCGCGAACGCATCCTCGACCTGGCTCGGGGCGATGGCCGAGTTGCCGCCGTCGCTGCGCGGTGACCGTGCACTCGACGGCGAGGGCTCGGAAGGCGTTCCGGTCCTCGAACTCGACCGACTCCACAATCGCAAGGACCTCGAGGACGCCGTCAAGAGTCACAAGGATGCGCTGGCGAGGCGTCGACTCGCCGAGGATCGCCGACTGTTCTACGTGGCACTCACCCGAACCGAACGGGTGCTGCTGGTATCCGCGCATCACTGGGACGAGACCGCCACGAAGCCGCGTGGGCCGTCGGAGTTTCTCGGCGAGTTGCACACGCACATCGAGCAATTCGCCGACACCGCGGTGATCGAGCAGTGGGCACCCGCCCCGGAGGATGGGGCGTCGAACCCGCTCGGAGCCGTGCCGCACACCGCGTCCTGGCCACGCGATCCACTCGGCTCCAGGCGCGGAGCGATCGAGAGCGGTGCGCAGGAAGTGCTGCGCACGCTGGCAGACATCTCGGCCACACCGAGCGAAGAGTGTGACGGCATCCAGGATCGAACCCGGGAGGACCCCGAGAACTGGGCCGCGGACGTCGACACTCTGCTGGCCGAGCGGGCCGCACGATCGGTCGCGGGAGTGGACGTGGCTCTTCCCGGCAACCTGTCGGTGACGCAGCTGGTCGACCTCGCGGCGGACCCCGATGCGTTGGCCTCACGCCTGCGCAGGCCGCTGCCGTTTCCACCGAACCCGTTGGCGCGCAGAGGAACCGCGTTTCACGCCTGGATCGAGCGCCGTTTCGGCGCGACCCGATTGCTCGACCTCGACGAACTGCCGGGCTCGGCCGACACCGGAGCCTCGGCCGACGTCGACCTCGAAACCCTCCAGCAGGCGTTTCTCGAATCGGACTGGTCGCTCCGCAGCCCCGTCGAAGTGGAGGTGCCGTTCGAGACCTCCGTGGCGGGAACGGTACTGCGAGGACGCATCGACGCCGTGTTCGCGGACGCGGACGGCGGCTGGACCGTCGTCGACTGGAAGACGGGCGCAGAGCCGACGGCGTCGGAACAGCGGGCGGTAGCGATGCAGCTCGCGGCCTACCGGTTGGCGTGGGCCGAGCTGATGTCCATCGGGCGCGCCGAACCGGTTCCGCTCGACCGAGTGCGCGCAGCGTTCCACTACGTGCGCAGCGGTCACACCATTTCGCCCGAGAACCTGCCGGACGCAACGGAATTGGCTCAGCTTCTGGAAGGTCGGGTCGGGCCCGAGCTGCCGGAGCCTACGGTGCGTTCCGACGAGCCTTCAGAGCCTCGGTGACCAGCGGAATCTGCAGCGGCAGCCGGGCGATCATCGCTGCTTTGAGAGCCGGTGAGGTCTTCGGGCTCTGTACGTACTTCCACGCGAGGTTGATGTTGGCGGGGAAGACCACGACGAACAGCGCGGCCGCGAGTGCACCGCCCAGTCGACGAGTCCGTGGTGCGGCCAGCGTTGCGGCCACGGCGAGTTCGGCCACACCCGAGACCTGCGTGTAGGTCCGCGCCGAGCCGGGCAATGCCGTCGGTACTTGGACATCGAAGAACTTCGGCGTGGCGAAGTGCAGAACTCCGGCTCCGGCGAGCAGTCCCGCGAGGCGCAGTGCGGCTGCCTGACTCGATCTCTGTGTCATGCCCATACCGTGCCACACCCAGCGTCGTCGGCACGGAAGCCTGGCATGGGGTTACGCTGCGTGCCGTGAATGATCTCGACATCGGCGAGTACCTCGGCGGGCGACGTGGCAGGTAGGTTTCGAGCGCGCTTGGGTGACAGCGGCGCGCTGACCGACAAGCCCGACTTCGCCCTCGTGGGAGTGCTCCGGGTACCCGAACTGGAATCGAGCCCGTGGCGCGCAATCTACAAGCGGGTTCTGATGGCGCTGGGGATCCTGTTCCTGGCGGCGTTCGTCGTCTATCTCGATCGCGACGGTTACAGCGACAACCAGAACGGCGAATTGTCCTTCCTGGACGCCTTCTACTACGCAACAGTGTCGCTGTCGACGACGGGATATGGCGATATCGCACCGATGAGCCCGTCGGCGCGACTGGTCAACATCCTGGTCATCACACCCCTTCGGGTCCTATTCCTCATTCTGTTGGTCGGTACCACGCTGTCGGTTCTCACCGAGCGGTCCCGGCAGGCATTCAAAATTCAGCGATGGAGACGCAGCGTGCGCAATCACACCGTGGTCATCGGTTTCGGCACCAAGGGCCGTACCGCAGTCGACGCGATGCTCGGAGACGGCGTGTCGGCGTCCGACATCGTCGTGGTCGACACCGATCAGATGGTGCTCGACACCGCATCGGCCATGGGCTTGGTCACCGTCCACGGTTCGGCGACCAAATCCGACGTGCTCAGACTCACCGGCGCCCAGCACGCGTCGGCCATCATCGTGGCGACCAATCGAGACGACACCGCAGTGCTGGTGACTCTGACCGCC
>NZ_LVCU01000040.1:0-20004 GCF_001647185.1 Rhodococcus sp. EPR-147 | reverse complement strand
GTGGTCGTTTCCTCGGAGACCGCGGGACGTCTGCTCGGTATCGCCACGTCGACTCCGTCCGTCGTGGAGATGATCGAAGATCTGTTGACGCCGGAGGCGGGCTTCGCGATCGCGGAGCGCGAAGTCGAGCGTGACGAGGTGGGCGGTTCTCCGCGGCACCTGACCGACATCGTTCTCGGGGTGGTGCGGGGCGGCAAACTGTTCCGAGTCGGTACGCCGGAAGTCGATGCGGTCGAGGCCTCCGACCGACTGCTCTACATCCGTCGCGTCGGCGACTAGTCACGGCCAAGTAGGGTCGTGCGCGTGCCGAAATTCCAACTCGCTCACCCCCCTCGACTGTCCCGATCGCCACTGAACAGGGCAGAAGAACTTCGCCGAGACACCGCAGCGTTGGCAGCGGGTTGGCCGACTGCTCGCATCCTGAACGTGGACGGCAGAGGCCGATTCCCGGTTGACGAGAACGGCCTGGTGTTCGGCTCTGCCGCGGATCTCGCTACCGAGCCGACGGCCGATGCGGTGTTCCTCGGAATTCACGGCGATCGGCATCTGTGGGCCCGCCGGGTGGAGGTCGTGGCGGGCACGGTCGGCGACCTGCGCACCGACGGCGATCGACTCGACAGCGCCGCGTTGTCGACGGTGACCGGAGCCCTGGCGATCCTCAATTGGCATGCGAGCGCGCAATTCAGCTCACTCGACGGCGCGCCGTCCGTTCCGTCGAGCGCAGGCTGGTCGCGAACGAGCACGTCCACCGGTCACGAGGAATTCCCGCGTACCGATCCGGCGGTGATCTGTCTCGTTCACGACGGCGGCGACCGAGTGCTGCTGGCGCGAGCACCCGCGTGGCCCGAGCGTCGCTTCTCGGTGCTCGCGGGCTTCGTCGAGGCCGGTGAGTCGCTGGAAACCTGTGTCACACGGGAGATCAGAGAAGAAGTGGGCCTCGACGTCTCCGGTATCGAGTATCTGGGCAGCCAGCCGTGGCCGTTTCCGCGATCGGTGATGATCGGGTTCTCCGCCGTCGCCGACCCGGAGCAACCGCTGCACTTTCAGGACGGCGAGATCGCCGAGGCCCACTGGTTCGATCGGGCCGAAGTTCTCGCCGCGCTCGAGGTGGGCGACTGGGGATCGGATTCGACGTCCCGGTTGCTTCTGCCGGGCTCGATCTCCATCGCACGGGGAATGCTCGAGGCGTGGGCGGCGACGGCCTGACGTCCGGTCAGAGCGAGAGTGCGCGCTTGACCTCGGCCAGAGTGGGGTTCGTGGCCGTCGAGCCGTCGGCGAAGAGCACGGTCGGCACCACATGGTTGCCGTTGTTGACGCTGCCGACGAAGTCGGCCGACTCCGGGTTCTGCTCGATGTCGATCTCGGCGTACTCGATTCCGGCCTGGTCGAGCTGGGTCTTGAGCCTGCGGCAGTAACCGCACCACGTGGTGGAGTAGACGGTCAGCGCGGCCGGGGTCTGCGGGGTGTTCTCGGTAGTGGTCACGTGAACAGTCAACAGGAGCACCGGCGCGATTGTTCCGGCCGACACCTGCATCGGCCGTCGGCCACCCGGTTCGGCCCCGGGTGGAACTGTCGGTACGCACTGACACAATGGTCCTCATGGCTGACGACGCGATGACCGCCGGACTCGATCCGGAGCAATCCGCGGCGGTACTGGCTCCCCGTGGCCCGGTCTGCGTTCTGGCCGGTGCGGGCACGGGAAAGACACGTACGATCACCCGACGCATCGCCCACCTCGTCTCTGCCGGGCACGTGTCCTCTGGGCAGGTGCTGGCGGTCACGTTCACCGCGCGCGCGGCAGGCGAGATGCGTGGCCGTCTGCGCGAGCTCGGCGTCGGGGGAGACGGTCCTCCGGTGCAGGCACGTACGTTTCACGCCGCGGCCATGCGCCAGCTCAAGTACTTCTGGCCTCAGGTGGTCGGCGACACCGGCTGGCAGCTGCTCGACCGCAAGTTCACCGTCGTCTCGCAGGCGGCGAACCGTGCCGGGGTGTCGACGTCGACGGACGCCATCCGCGATCTCGCGGGCGAGATCGAATGGGCCAAGGGATCGCTGATCGCACCCGAGGACTATCCGCGCATCGCGGCGAGCAATCGTCGTGACGTTCCGATGGACGCGACCAAGGTCGCCGCCGTCTACGCCGGTTACGAGGAGCTCAAGTCCCGCGGTGGTGACGGGATGTTGCTCGACTTCGACGACCTCCTGCTGCACACGGCCGCTGCGCTGGAAGAACATTCGTCGGTGGCCGACGAGTTCCGTGAGCGCTACCGCTGCTTCGTCGTCGACGAGTACCAGGACGTCACTCCGTTGCAGCAACGGGTGCTCGACGCCTGGGTGGGCGAGCGTGACGATCTCACCGTCGTCGGCGACGCGAACCAGACCATCTATTCCTTCACCGGCGCATCTCCGCGGTATCTACTCGACTTCTCACGGAAGTACCCCGAGGCCACCGTGGTTCGGCTCGAGCGCGACTACCGTTCCACACCCGAGGTGGTGTCGCTGGCCAATCGCGTGATCGGTGCCGCTCGCGGTCGCATCGCCGGCACCCGACTGCAGTTGATCGGTCAGCGTCAGCCGGGACCCGAGCCGGAGTTCTTCGAGTACGACGACGAGCCGGCGGAAGCCGATGGGGTAGCGCGCGCGGTCAAGCGATTGATCTCGAAGGGCGTCGAACCGGCCGAGATCGCGATTCTGTACCGCATCAACGCGCAGTCGGAGGCACACGAGCAGGCGTTGACCGAGCTGAAGATCCCTTACCAGGTGCGCGGCGGCGAGGGGTTCTTCACCAGGCCCGAGGTGCGGCAGGGAGTCAACGCGTTGCGGCAGGCAGGCGGTCGTGACGATCTGCCCGACGGCGCGCAGGCCGGCGAGGGACTGCCGGCTCTGGTGCGAGCGGTGTTGGCCCCGCTCGGCCTGACGGCAACCGAGCCGACCGGTGCACAGGCCCGCGAGAAGTGGGCATCTCTCGGCGGTCTGGTGCAGCTCACCGAAGAACTTCTGGTGCACGATCCGGAACTGACTCTCGAGAAGTTGTTGGGGGAGCTCGCCGCGCGCGCCGAGGCGCGGCACCCACCGACCGTCCAGGGCGTGACCCTTGCGTCGCTGCATGCGGCGAAGGGGCTCGAGTGGGATGCGGTGTTCATCGTCGGTCTCGCCGACGGCACTCTGCCGATCTCGCACGCGATCGGAAACGATCCCAGTGCCAACAACGAGGCGGCCGTCGAGGAGGAACGCAGGCTGCTCTACGTCGGTGTCACCCGCGCCCGTGTCCACCTGCATCTGTCCTGGGCGCTCGCCCGCAACGAGGGTGGACGCAAATCGCGGCGGCGGTCGAGGTTTCTCAACGGTCTGATCCCCGAGGACTCCCCCGCCTCGCGTATCGCCGCGCCTGCTGCCAAGAAGTCCGGGCCCAAGTGTCGGTTGTGCGGGAAGCCGTTGATCGGTACGTCCGCGACCATGCTGGGTCGGTGCGACAGTTGTCCGTCGAACGTCGACATCGCCCTGCTCGACGCGCTGAAGTCGTGGCGATTGGACAAGTCCCGCGAACTGAAGGTGCCCGCGTACGTGGTGTTCAGCGACAACACGCTGACGGCCATCGCGGAGCAGCAACCGCAGGACGAGCGTGGGTTGGTCGCGATTCCGGGAATCGGCGCCAAGAAGTTGGAGCGGTTCGGCGAAGAAGTTCTCACCGTGGTGCGAGCCTCGGACACGTGACGCGGAGGTCCGAAAATTTCCGCAAAACCGCAGGTAGAAAATAACTTGTGCAGATATCGGCAGGGGGCTTAGTCTGTTTCACGTGCCGCGGGAGATCGCGCACTGTCCAATCCGCCGACGAGACCAGAACAGGAGCTGAAGAAAATGATCAACACATTGCACGCCGCCGTTGCCCACGCAACCGTCGCGTTCAGCCCTGTCCTCGGCACGGCACCGTTCGGAGTTGCCCCCCTCGGCACTCATGCCGCCGCCGCAGGCTCTGTTGCGCAGACGTGGATTCGTTCCTCTGCTTTCGGCCCCATCCAGGAGTCCGCATATGCGGACTCGGTGTCGAATTCCGCCCAGGTCGCCCTGGCACCAGGAGCGAAAGCAGTTGCTCAGGCAGCTCGACGTCATCGCGCACCACGTGCGTCCGTGCTCGACAGCAGACACCGACTTCACTGTCGGTAGACGCTTCGACAAGCCCCACCAGGCCACGGACCCGCACTCGCGGACCGTGGCCTTTCTCGTTCAGGTAGTTCCTCTATCCGAGCGTGAGGCCGACTGGTTCGCATCACCCCTCGAACCGATAACGACGCCGCACGAAAAGTAGAGGAGACCGACGTGTCAACCGCCACGATCCGGACGACATGCCGACCAGAGTCCGAAAGTGCCTACGCTGCACAGTATTCGACCGAATCGGTCGAACTGGCCTTGTCGGTGCCCTGCCGAGCGGCGAACCCCGACATGTGGTTCGCCGACACCCCTGCCGAACTCGAGCAGGCCAAGGCGCTGTGCGCCCAATGCCCCATCCGGCGTACCTGCCTGAGCGCGGCCCTCGACCGCGCCGAGCCGTGGGGCGTCTGGGGCGGCGAGATCCTCGAGCAGGGTGTCGTCATCGCCCGCAAGCGTCCCCGGGGACGGCCACGCAAGAACGCAGCATGACGCCCGAGACCGGTGCCCGGTTTCGCCGAACGAATCAGTCGGTGAAGCCGGGCATCCACTCGGTGAGGATCGCCATGTACGGCGCGTAGGCGTCGAGTTGGGCACAGATTCCGACCAGCCCGCCCAGCACGCGAAAGATCATCACGTATTCCGCAGGCATGTTCAGTGCCCGAACGGTGCGGAACTGCGCACTGTTGAAATCTGCAGCGGTGCCCGCGGCCTTCTGCAGCCAGGCCCGGGTGAAGTGGAACGATTCGGTGTGAATCGGATCGGTGAAGGGACGCAGATAGTCTTCGATCTCCTTCTCTGTCACCGTTCGGCCCGGCACCACGAAGCCGCTCTCCGTGAACAACACCACGAGCTCGTCGAACTTCTCGTCGCGGGCGAGCGAGACCATACGACCCAGGACGGGCGGGAGACCGTCGGGCATCGGAGCGCACGCACCGAAGTCGATGACACCCATGCGTCCGTCGTCGAGCATCATGAAGTTGCCCGGATGAGGGTCGGCGTGCAGCAACTTCGCGCGCGCCGGGGACACGAATGCGAACAACGCGAGCAGTTCGCCCGCCCGGTTACGTTCCTCGGCCGTCCCGTTCGCGATCACATCGGCCAACGGCCTGCCGGTCATCCATTCGCTGACAACGACTTTGGGAGCACTGGCGACGATCTTGGGAATCGCGAACTGCGAGTCGCCTGCGAATTCCTTGCTGAAGGCACGTTGGTTCGCGGCCTCGATACGGTAATCCAGCTCGTCCTCGGTACGGGCCGTCAATTCTTCGAGCACCGGCTTGACGTCCGTGCCCGCGAGCACCGTGCTGAACAGGTTCGCGAACCGCGACAGCGTCTTGAGGTCGGAGCGCAATGCGTCGTCCGCGCCGGGGTACTGGATCTTGACCGCGACATCGCGTCCGTCGGCCCAGGTTGCGCGGTGCACCTGTCCGATGCTCGCCGACGCGATCGCAGTGTCGTCGAAATCGAGGAAACGTGACCGCCACGCAGTTCCGAGTTGCTGGTCCAACACCCGATGCACGGTCTTCGCGGGCATGGGCGGGCCCTGCGCCTGCAGTTTGGTCAACGCCTCGCGGTACGGCTCCGAATACTCCTCCGGAACGGCCGCTTCCATCACCGAGAGCATCTGCCCGAGCTTCATGGCACCGCCCTTGAGTTCCCCGAGAACGGAGAAGAGCTGTTCGGCTGCCTTCGCGGCCATGTCCGCATCGATTTCGTCACGATTGCCGCCGGCGAGCTTCTTGCCGAACCCCATGGCGGCACGACCGGCCATCCCGAGGGGAATGCTGGCCAGTTTTGCAGTACGAGTCGATCCACGGCGCGGTATGTCAGACACAGCTCCATCATGGCTGAACCTTCCGACAATTGCTCGGACCGCCCCGCGCCGACCCCATCGGTCGTGGTGAGCTCGCTATAAGCGCGTGTGGTCAGTGCCAGCAATCGCAGTGAGGATGCTTGGACCACAGGCGTTTGTGCACGGTGGTTCCGGTTGCTGCGAAGTCCAGTTCCATGGTGCAGTCGGCGGTCTCGGGAAGCGCGGCGTCGGAACGGCCGATGAGGTTCTCCAACTGAGCGAACGCGAACGCTGCCGTGGCCAACACCGTCGCGCTGCTGGCCTGGCCGACCGTGCCGAGCAGTTGAGCGGAAAGATGCGGCCACTCGGGCTCGAAGTCGCATCGCGTCAGATCTGCGCACCGCAGGCAACTCGTCCGACCGGGCAACACGAAAGGACCGACGATGCCCTTTCCGTCTCGCAGTCGCACCTGCAGATGTGGGATGCGCAGCCGCACCAGGTCGGTCACCAGTCGAGGTTCGGCAACCAGATCGTCGGCGAGCACCACGACGTCGTAGTTCCACGATCTCACCACCGAATGCGGATAGCGCGTCGGAGTCAGACTCGTTCGACTCACCGTGACACCGGTTCGACTCAGACCGGAGGCCAACGCGTCCGAGATCGGACCCCGCCCCACGAGGTGGACGGTCTTCACCGTCCCCGATCCGGCCTGCGACGCATGCGGCGAGGCGTCGGGCACCACGGGTTCTCTCGTGCCGTGCATCAGCAACCCGGAGTCCTCCAGTTCGCCGAGCATCGCCGAGGTCCGATTGGCCGAGAGTCCCAATGTCATTGCGTGACAGACGATATGAGGTCTGGAATGACCCGCGGCCAGCAGCCGGAGTATTTCGAGTATCGAGCCCGGTTCGGCACCGGGAGGTGGCGTGACGACGACGCTGGTCTCGGGATTCCAGCCCAACTGAACGGTGCCGTCTCGACGCGGCAGAATTGCCACTGCAGGATCGAGTCGAACGGTCGGTGTGATCATGAGACACACTCTGACAGCGCCGACAACGAAGAACGCCCGCTCAGGGCACGTTATCCACAGGGTGGAAGTGCCTCCGAGCAGGCGTTCGACGGTCTCGATCGAAGTGGCGCGAACCCGACGGGTCAGGGTGTGGATGAACCCTTCTCGGGGTCTCCGTCGGTGCCCTCGTCGTCGCCTTCCGCGGCGCGTTCGGCCGCTTCGGCGCGCTCCTTGGCCTCCATCGCCTCGAGCTGCGCGATCGGGTCGTCGAAGCTCGACGTTCCACCGCCGACCACGCGGTCGATGAACGCCGCGGGGTTGTCCAGGTCCGAGGAATCCGGCAGAAGATCGGGGTGTGCCCACACACCGTCGCGTCCCTCGACGTCGGCTGCGGCGAGGAGCTGACGCCACAGCTCGGCGGCCTCGCGAACCTTGCGGGGTCGCAGTTCCAGGCCGACCAGCGTCGCGAAGGTCTGTTCGGCGGGGCCTCCCGACGCCCGGCGGCGTCGGATCGTTTCGCCGAGTGCGACGGCACCGGGCAGGCGGTCGCCCAGAGCTGATGCAACCACTGTCTCGACCCATCCTTCGACCAGGGCGAGCAGTGTCTCGAGACGCTCGAGAGCGTGCTTCTGCTCCGGCGTCGTCTGTGGCTCGAAAGCACCCTGCTGCAGGATCGCCTCGATCTTCGACGGGTCGGTCAACGCGGACGGGTCGAGTCCTGCGGCGGCCTCCTCGATGGCCGAGAAGTCCATCCTGATCCCCCGCGCGTACTCCTCGACGGTGGCCAGAACCCGTTGCCGCAACCACGGAACGTGGCTGTACAGCCGCTGGTGGGCGGCTTCGCGTGCGGCGAGGAACACCAACACCTCACGGTCGGGCTGCTCGAGTCCCTCACTGAACGACGAGATGGCAGACGGCAGCAACGCCGCTGTTCCCGACGGTCCGAGGGGCAGGCCGATGTCGGTGGAGGTCAGCACCTCCTTGGACAGCTGGCCGAGTGCTTGGCCGAGCTGCGAGCCGAACGCCATCCCGCCCATCTGCGTCAGCATGCCCATCATCGGACCTGCCATCTGCTGCGCTTCGGCGGGCAGGCCGGAGGTCCACATGCCCGAGATCTGCTCGGCGACCGG
Organism: Rhodococcus sp. EPR-147; assembly: GCF_001647185.1. Taxonomy (NCBI): domain Bacteria; kingdom Bacillati; phylum Actinomycetota; class Actinomycetes; order Mycobacteriales; family Nocardiaceae; genus Rhodococcus; species Rhodococcus sp. EPR-147. The sequence goes on along the minus strand of NZ_LVCU01000040.1, from coordinate 11,927 downwards.
GTCGCACAAGCGCTTCCAGGTGTCGATCGTGTTGTCGAGCCAATCGACCGGTGTCCATGCAACGGTCTTCGTAGCACCGGCCGGCAATGTCGTCGCCCCGTCCAGCCACAGTTCGGCCAGGTGTGCGGCGTCGGTGATGGCCTCACGTTCGCCTGCCGACACCGGGCTGAAATCGCCCATCTGCTGACGTGCGAGCTGTTTGGCGAGGTCGTAGTTCACCGGCCCCGACCCGGTTCCGCCCGCAGCTCCCATGCCGCTGAGCATCTGGCCGAACTGGGTGAGCATCTGGCCCAGCTGTGCGGGGTCGAATCCCTCGCCGCCGAAGCCGAAACCGGCAGGGTTGCCCGAGCCGTCCGGATCCTTCTTCTTGTCCGGGTCGTCGTCGGAGGCACCGAAACCAAAATTGCTCATGACTCAACGGTACAAGCCCGACGAACGTAGAGAGTGGTGGATCGTCACGCTGACGGCGAACAGTCCGAGCCGTGAGAAGTCGGCGCGGACGTACTCGGTAGGGGCGGTCTGCACCGTCGACCGTATTCGGATCTAGTGTCTACGGAGTGAACCGAAGGATCGCCACTCTTGTCGCTGCGCTGGTACCTGTGGTGGTGCTGGGCGTCACGGGCTCGGTCGTCACCGTTCCGTTCGCCGCTCTCGGCCCCGGCCCGACGTACAACACTCTCGGTGACGTCGACGGGGTACCCGTGGTGCAGATCGACGGAACCGAGGTCGACCCCACCGCGGGCCACTTGAACATGACGACCGTGGCCGTGCGCGATCAGCTCAATCTGTTCGAGGCACTCGGCTTCTGGGCCAGCGGCAGGCAAGGACTCGTTCCGCGCGAGGAGGTCTACCCGCCGGACATGTCGAAGGAAGAAGTGCAGGAGGGCAATCAGGCGGACTTCGAGGAGTCGGAGTCCAGCGCCGAACTCGCCGCGCTGCATCATCTGGATCTGCCGGTGACGCTCGCGGTGGCGAGTGTGGCCGATGACGGGCCCGCTGCCGGCGTGCTGAACGTGGGGGACACGCTCGTCTCGGTCGACGGAGCCCCTGTTTCCACGGCGTCCGCGGTCCGCGAGGCGGTCAGCTCCAGGGCCCCGGGTGATTCCATCGATATCGAGTACGTCCGGGACGGCACGACGCGGACGGATTCGGTGGTGCTCGAAGCCCGGCCCGACGACGACGCGTTGGGATACCTCGGCGTCACGCCCGAGGAGCAGCCGGACGTGCCGTTCGACGTGACGTTCAACCTTGCCGACGTCGGTGGACCGTCGGCCGGACTGATGTTCAGCCTGGCCGTGGTCGACAAGCTCAGTCCCGGTGAGCTGAGCAACGGAGAGTTCGTCGCGGGGACGGGGACCATCGACGCCGAAGGCACGGTCGGCCCCATCGGCGGCATTCCGTACAAACTGATCGCCGCCCGTGAAGCCGGAGCCACCACGTTCCTGGTACCGGATGCGAACTGCGGTGAGGCGCAACAGAACGTCCCCGACGGCCTCAGGCTGGTGCGTGTCGAATCGTTGGACGGTGCAATCGACTCGCTGCAGGCGATCGGCTCTGGCGGCGACGTGCCGTCCTGCAGCTGACCCAGCCCTGTCGCTAGTCGTCGTCGACGGCGTCGAACGTGGCGTAGAGACCGTGCACGACGTTGGGGGCCAGGTCCTCCGCGATGCGAAGGTCGATGGGTGCGAATGGATCGGCGTCCTCGTCCGGGTGCAACTGCAGAAGAGTCAGGGACGGACCGTCCTTGAGGACCGCGACGATCAATCGCGCATCTCGTTTCTCGGGGTGGTTCTCGGCAGCCGAGCGAGCGGCCTGGTCGGCCGCATCGGGATCGGCGAGCAGCGGGATCAAGGCATCGTCGAGGGTCGATTCGGCTGCCGGGGGAAGAACTACGATCTCTTGGACCAAGGCGCATCCGACGACACCCTCGGGCCACGTGGAGGTGGCCAGGAACTCGTCCAGGGCGGGGGAGCCGCCGGTGATGTCCTCGGGTAGCGAATGTTGTTGGATCGGAGTCAGGGCAGCGCCGTCGGCCAAATCGTCGAGCAGTCCCGGCTCGGCTGCGGCGAGTGCGGCTGTGGGCACCAAGGCGAACATCTGGGGTGCCTGGTGCCATCCGCCGGCATCGACGAAGTCCGCCACCTCCCGCGCGCACCGCGCCAAGGCGTCGGCCACATCCTGTCCACCCGTCTCGGGGTCGAACTCGACACCGAAATCGTCTCGGCCGGGCAGTCCGTCGCTGTCGTTGCTCACCGCACTATCCTCGCATTCGGATGGTTCCTCGGATGCGAGGCTCCTGACCTGCGGTCCGCTGTGGCCGCGGTACGGGCGTCGCAGCCGTAGGATCAACGTACGTACAGTAGGGCGAAACGGACATGCGGCGCACGGCGAGTGCGCCGCCGAAGTCATCTGCGGCGCCGGTCGGCGTCGCCCGAAGTTGGAGTGTGGCTCGTGGGCATGAGGCCCCCCACCGGCATGCCGTCCTTGTCGCGGCGCAGCCGGATCTTGCTCGTATTGGCCTTGGTAGCAGCAGGTTTGCTACTCATCGGTCCCCGTCTGATCGACGTGTACACGAACTGGTTGTGGTTCGGCGAAGTCGACTTCCGCGGCGTGTACACCACCACTCTGCTGACGCGGTTGGTGATCTTCTTCGTCGTCGCCCTGGTTGTGGGACTCATCGTGTTCGCAGCTCTGGCGGTGGCGTACCGCAACCGTCCGGTGTTCGTGCCCGTCGCCGGGCCCAACGATCCGATCGCGCGATACCGCACCACGGTGATGAGCCGACTGCGCCTGTTCGGCATCGGAATTCCTGTGGTGTTCGGGTTCCTGTCCGGCATGATCGCCCAGACCAATTGGGCGACCGTGCAATTGTTCATCCACGGCGGCGACTTCGGCATAACCGACCCGCAGTTCAATCTGGATGTCGGTTTCTACTCGTTCGACCTCCCGTTCTACCGGTTCATCCTCAACTGGCTGTTCGTCGCCGTCCTGGTTGCCTTCTTCGCGAACCTGGTGACGCAGTACGTGTTCGGTGGAATTCGTCTCGCCGGGCGCGAGGGTGCACTCACTCGCGCAGCGCGGATTCAACTCGCGGTTCTGGCCGGTACTTTCGTCCTGCTGAAGGCCATCGCGTACTGGTTCGATCGGTACACGCTGCTGTCGAGCAGTCGCAAGGAGCCGACGTTCACCGGTGCCAGCTTCACCGACATCAACGCGGTGTTGCCGGCCAAACTGATCCTGCTGGCAATCGCCGTCATCTGTGCGATCGCCTTCTTTGCAGCGATATTCCTGCGTGATCTCCGTATCCCGGCGTTGGCCACGGCTTTGTTGGTGCTGTCGTCGATCCTCATCGGTGCCGTCTGGCCGTTGGTGATGGAACAGTTCTCGGTGCGCCCGAACGCGGCGGACAAGGAGAGCACGTACATCGAGCGGAACATCGCGGCAACCAGGGACGCGTACGGCTTGAACGACGACGTGGTCACCTATCGGGACTATTCCGGTGAAGCGGCATTGAGCCCCGGCGAGGTGGCGTCCGAGTCGGCCACGATGTCCAACATTCGTTTGCTCGACCCCAACATCCTCGCGCCCACCTTCACCCAGCAGCGTCAGATCCGTAACTTCTACGGGTTCCCCGACACGCTGGCCGTCGACCGGTACCCGGATGCGGACGGCAACCTGCGCGACTACGTTGTTGCAGCCCGCGAGATCTCACCGCAGACGCTCGACGCGAACCAGCGGGACTGGATCAACCGCCACACCGTGTTCACACACGGAAACGGCTTCGTCGCAGCGCCGGCCAACTCCGTCGACGAGGCCGTCGCAGACGAGTCCAGCGGCGGACGCGGTGGTTACCCGAACTACCAGGTCAACTGGATCGAGAACGATTCCGAGGGCACCATCCGCAAGGACGGACCCGGCGACCTGGATCAGCCGCGCATCTACTTCGGCCCGGTCATCGCCAACTCCGATGCCGACTACTCGATCGTCGGTTCCACCGGCGAGCCCCGCGAGTACGACACCGACAGCAAGAGTTACACCTACACCGGTGCCGCAGGCGTCGACGTCGGTAACTTCTTCAATCGACTCGTGTTCGCCAGCAAGTACGCCGAGCGCAACATCTTGTTCTCGAGCGTGATCGGGGACGAGTCGAAGATCCTGTTCAACCGTGACCCCCGCGACCGCGTACAGAAGGTCGCACCGTGGTTGACCACGGATGGATCGACCTACCCGGCGATCGTCGAGGGCAAGCTCGTCTGGATCATCGACGGGTACACCACGTTGGACAACTTCCCGTACGCCCAGCGCATGTCGCTCGAGGACGCCACTGCCGACAGCATCGAGTCGACGACGACACGTGCGCTGCCGAGCCGAGAGGTGTCTTACATCCGAAACTCGGTGAAGGCCACCGTCGATGCCTACGACGGCACCGTCAAGCTCTACGAGCAGGACGAGAACGATCCGGTTCTCAAGGCATGGGAAGGCGTGTTCCCGGGAACCGTCATCCCGAAGGACCAGGTGTCCGACGAACTGCGCGATCACTTCCGCTACCCGGAAGACCTGTTCAAGGTCCAGCGTGAACTGCTGACCAAGTACCACGTCAACGATCCGCGAGAGTTCTTCACCAACAACGCGTTCTGGGAGGTTCCCACCGACCCGACCGCAGAGAACACCGCGGCCAAGCAGCCGCCGTACTACGTCGTCGCATCCGATATCTCGAACCAGGAGAATCAGGCGTCGTTCCAGCTGACCAGTGCGTTGGTCGGTTACCGCCGAGAGGTGTTGGGCGCGTACGTCAGTGCGGATTCCGATCCGGAGAACTACGGCAAGATCACCGTGTTGAGATTGCCGACGGATACATCCACGCAGGGTCCGAATCAGGTACAGAACCAGATGACGACCACGACCGACGTGTCCGAGAGTCTCGGTATCGTGCGCCGAGAGAACACCGTGGAGTTCGGAAACCTGCTGACCCTCCCGGTCGGCGACGGCGGATTGATCTACGTGGAACCGGTGTACGCCTCTCGTACCAACGAGGCGTCGGCGTATCCGCAGTTGATTCGAGTGTTGGTTTCCTACGAGGGTCGCGTCGGATACGCAGCGACGCTGCCCGAAGCGATCGAGCAGGTCTTCGGAGCGGGTGCCGGACGCACTGTCACCGCACCCGGTGAGACCGACGGAACCGCGCAGCCCGGTGCCGTGCCGGAGACCGCACCGTCCGACGGTGGCACGCCTGCGGCAACTCCGGCGCCGGCCACCGGCGGTTCGACGACCAGGGATGCGGCCGTGTCCGAATTGAATTCGGCACTCGCGGCTGTGCGCACTGCGCAGCAGAGCGGAAATCTCGCGGAGCTCGGTACTGCGTTGGAGGATCTGCAGACCGCCGTCGATACCTACAACCAGGCAGGTAACTGATCGGTAGGGCCACGGCCCGCTGACCGAGCGAAAGAGCCGCCTCACCGAATGGTGAGGCGGCTCTTTCGTCGTTCGTCACCTGGCTCGTTCACGCGGTACAGCGGTACAACGCCTAGGTGAGTGGCAGTTCGACGAACTGCCGGGTGATCAGCGTCCGATGGGCGCGAGCACCGGGGCGTTGGCAGCAACGAAGTGCTGGAACTGCGTGCTCAAGCCGTACTGGTCGGCCAGCTTGGACGCCGCGTCGAACGCGCCCTGTGCAGCCTGCGTGGCCGCTGCGGCCTCGGGAGCCACGGCCGGTGCCGGTGCCGGTGCGGGAGCCGGCTGCGGTGCCGGTGCGGGAGCTGCCTCGGGCGCGGGAGCGGAGGCACCCTTGCTCAGCTGCTGACCGCACACGGGCCATGCGCCCGGTCCCTGGGTCTGAAGGGTGTTCTCCGCAACGCGGATCTGCTCGGCCTTTGATGCGTTGGCCGGTGATCCGGATCCGCCGTTGGCCGTCCAGGTGCTCTGCGAGAACTGCAGGCCACCGTAGTAGCCGTTTCCGGTGTTGATGCTCCAGTTGCCACCGCTCTCGCACTGTGCGACCGCGTCCCAGTTGTTCGGGGCTGCGCTGGCGGTTCCGGCGGAGACGCCGAGGGGAATTGCTACAGCGGCACCTGCGATGACGGCCAATCCGAGTGCGCGCTTGCCAACATTGTTCAGTGTGGTCATTCGGGGTGAATCCTCTCCGCGCTCGACTGGCGCGACTGGCCTGCAATCACCTCGCCGGTGTGGATGGCGATGGGTGACCAGGCGCTTCGTATCGTCGCGGCTCTGCCCCCGTACGTCTTGGGGACCACACCCGCGGGGCAGAGCGAAAGGAGCGGCGGGGTGGTGCAGGCCCAGCGGTTTAGGGCCGTCCGTGAAGGTAGTCGAGGATCCGTTCACCGTCACTGAGCCGGAATGGGATAGTCGATGTCCACATAGTGGGACGCGAGGGGGTGTTTCCGCAGCTCAGACCAGCTCGTGGCGCTAATGTTTCTACTTCGTAACCCGAACGTTATGTGACTCGAAACACGCCTCAAAAGAGACGCGGAGCACTATTTTCTGCGGCGTTCGGCGTGATAAACGCGTGCCGTGACGCGTCGCGGTGTACTCGTTCGGGGTGCGCGAGAGCGCGGAGAAGTCACGTGATTTGCATTGGTTGTACGCACGGGAGTAACTTCATAGACGCAACGCGGGGTGGAGCAGCTCGGTAGCTCGCTGGGCTCATAACCCAGAGGTCGCAGGTTCAAATCCTGTCCCCGCTACTACTGAAGAAGACCCAGGACATATGTCCTGGGTCTTTTTGCGTGCTCGGATGGGTCCGGAACGGACTCTCGGCCGCAGTCTGCACGTTCGATACCGGAAGGTTCGCCTCGCATGATTCTCCCCGCCGTCCGAGATCCGCGCCTCATCACCGTGCATCGCGGCGGCCTTCTGTCCGACGACGACCATCGGAGCCTCGCGCTCTGGGCGGCCGAGTGTGCCGAACATGTTCTCCACCTGTTCGAGGAGCTCGAACCTTCCGACCCGCGGCCGCGTGAGGCAATCGAGGGCATTCGTGGGTGGACGCGCGGCGAGCTCGCGATGATGGCCACCCGCGCCCTCGGCGGGCACGCCATGGGTGCGGCACGGCCGCTGCACGGTTGCGCTCGCTTCGCCGCATACGCTGCGGGGCAGGCAGCCTGTGTGGCACACGTACCCGAACACGACCTCGGAGCGGCCGCCTATGCCATCAAGGCAGCTCGGGCGGCCGCGCGTGACGGCCTGGAGCCGAGTGCAGGTCTGAAGGAACTCGAATGGCAGCGCGACCGGCTCCCGAACAATGTGCGAAAACTGGTGCTGGAAGACCAGGAGAGAAGAAGCAGTATCTGTTGGTCGTTGTTCGACGGTTGAGCCGTCCAGTACGGTCGCGGTCGACCGGTCCGTATCGGGAGTTCAGTCCGTGATCTGCTCGCGGGCATCGTCACTGGTGACCGATTCGGAAGGGGCGGGGCCGCCCTCGTCGTCCGCATCATCGGCAGTGAGGTCGACGGTGTCCACGCCTTCGAGTGCGGTCAGTTCCTGCTCTGCCTCGGCGATGAGGCCTTTCGCGTTCTCTTCCATCTTCTTGATCCATTCGGCCATGACGGTGACACCCTTCGCTCGATCGTGTACCACCGGTCTACCAGACTTCTTCACCCCTAGGATCCATGGTGTGCCAACACGAACCTCGCGTCTCGATCTCGACGAGCCGGTCGGCACGGATCTCGATGAGCTGTACGCGATCTGCAGCGACCCGCAGTCGTGGACGCACTTCCCGAGCCTGCGACACACCGATCCCGGTGCAACCGAACGAATGTTGCAGAGCTGGGCGGAGCAGTGGCGGCGGGATGGACTGTCCACGTGGATCATTCGTGAGCGCGGCAGCCGCACGATCAGTGGCTACGGCGGATGCTCGAAGCGGCGGAACACCTTCTGGAATCTCGGGTATCGCCTCCATCCCGACGCACAGGGCAACGGGTACGCAACGGAGATGTGTGAGATCGGAGTCGAGTGTGCGCACCGAACCGAGCCCGAATTGCCGATCGTGGCGTACCTCCTCGAACACAACGTCGCGTCGGCCCGAGTGGCCGAGCGCGCGGGCTTGCAGTTGATCGCCCGTGGACCCGACGTCGGCAACCCCGATGTCGACGCAGTACGCCTGGTGTACTCAGACCGCTCGTTGACTGCAGATCAGGTGGACGTGGTGCTGTCGGCCTGACCGGGGTACGCGCGCACCTCCGCGAGCCGAGCGCGAAGCAGGCTTTTCTCCGGTGCGGTTCGGGCGAAATCCAACGCTCGTCGATAGTCGATTGCCGCCTCTTCGAACCTGCCGAGTCGTTGCAGCAGATCTGCTCTCGCCATGGGATACGGGTGATAGCGGCGTAGGGACGGCTCGTCGACAAGCAGGTCCAATTCGTGCAGACCGGCTGCGGGACCGTCGCGCATCGCCAGCGCAACCGCCCGGTTCAGCGCGACGATCGGGCTCGGTGCCCGCGTCATGAGTACGTCGTACAGGGCAACGATCTGAGGCCAGTCCGTGCTGTCGGCGTCGAGTGATTCGTCGTGCAGTGCAGCAATGGCAGCCTGTAGAGCGTAAGGACCGCTCCGGCCGCCGCCGAGAGCCACGACCACGAGTTCCCTACCCTCGGCGATGAACTCGGCATTCCAGAGTCGACGGTCTTGGTCGGCCAACAAGACGATCTCACCGTCCGGTCCGGTTCGCGCGTCGCGTCTGGCATCGACGAGCAACATCAGCGCCAGTAGACCCAACACCTCGGACTCCGTCGGCAATGCGGCGTACAGGAGACGGCCCATCCCGATGGCCTCGTCGGTGAGATCGATTCGTCCGACGTGATCACCCGACGTCGCCGAATAGCCCTCGGTGAAGATCGAATAGATCACCTCGAGCACCATCGGGACCCTGCCTGCCAACTCGTCCGGGCCCGGGAGACGGAACGGTATCCGTGCGGCCCGAATCTTGTTCTTGGCTCGCACTATTCGCTGCGCTGCTGTCGCCGGGGGGATGAGCAGAGCCCGGGCGACCTCACCGGTGGTGAGACCGGCCAGGCATCGAAGAGTCAGTGCGAGCCGGTCACCGGCGGCAAGGGCAGGATGCGCGCAGGTGAAGAACAACTGCAGTCGGTCGTCGGGCAGGGTCTCGTCGAGCGAATTCAAGCGACTCGGTTCGCTACGATCCGTATCCGCCTGCAGCACCCCGACTTTCGCGGCCAGGGTCTGGTCGCGCCGCAAGCGATCGACTGCCTTCCGCCGGGCAGTGGTGAGCAACCAGGCACCAGGCTTGGCCGGGACACCATCGACCGGCCAGTGTTTCAGGGCCGATTCGATGGCGTCCGAGGTCACTTCTTCGGCGAGGTCGAGGTCGCGATACCGCTGCACCAGCGAGGCGAGCAGAATCGAGCGCTCGGCGCGGAAGACCGAGTCGAGAGCTCGATGAACATCGGACTCGCTCATCGAACGGTCCCGCAGGTCAGAATTCTGCAAGGGGACGTACGATCACCGAGCCGCCGTCCTTGGAGCCCGGGCATCGGGCCGCCCATTCGAGTGCAGCGTCCAGATCGGGAACGTCGATGACGTCGTAGCCACCGAGAACCTCATGAGATTCGGCATACGGTCCGTCGGTGACACTGCGTTCTCCGGTGGCGGCGTCGACGCGCACAGCCGTGGCCGTGGTGAGATCAACCATCGCGTGACCGGAGACGTGAACGCCCGCGTCCTTCATCTCCTTCTCGTAGGTCATCCAGTCCTCGACACTGCTGCAGCCCGGTGCTGCTCCGGGCGCGGTGTCTGCGTTGATCAAGAGGATGTACTTCATGATGCGCTCCTGGGGTCGGTACCTCGGTGTCGCGGCGCGAGTCGCCGTACACGATGACGACGTTCGACAGACCACGATATCGACACCGGCTCCCGATTTTTCTTTCTCACACACGAAAAACGGCACCGGACGCAAGGTCCGGTGCCGTTCAGCGGTTACTCTTCGGCTCGACGACGAGCCAGGTGTCACTTCAGTTCTGCCGACGACTTTCCGAGTACGCGGCGAGCAACGATCAGCTGCTGAATCTGCTGCGTTCCCTCGAAGATGTCGAGAATCTTGGAGTCGCGGCTCCACTTCTCGAGAAGCGGGCGCTCCGAGTAGCCGTACGTGCCGGCCAATTCGACTGCCTTGAGGGTGATGTCGACTGCCGAGCGACCGGCCTTGGCCTTGGACATCGAGGCCTGGAGGGAGTTGGGCTCCTTGTTGTCGGCCATCCACGCCGCACGCAGTGCGAGCAGATGTGCTGCCTCCCAGTCCGCTTCGAGGCGCAGGAACTCCGCGGCCGCCGCGTGCTGGTTGTAGGCGGGCGTTTCGTAGGAGATGTCGACTCCGGCGTCCACCAGGATGGAACGCAGTTCTTCGAGAGCCGCACGTGCGACGCCGATCGCCATGCCTGCCACCAGGGGACGGGTGTTGTCGAACGTCTGCATGACGCCGGCGAAGCCCTTTTCGACGTTCACTTCGGCGGTACCGAGGAGGTTGTCCTTCGGGATGCGGCAGTCCTCGAGCAGCAGGGCTGCGGTGTCGGACGCCTTGATGCCCAGCTTGTGTTCGAGGCGGGCGACCGAGAGGCCCGGAGCGTCACGCGGGACGACGAACGACTTGATGGCCGCGCGGCCGAGCGACTTGTCGACCGTGGCCCACACCACGATGTGGGTGGAACGCTCGCCGGCGGTGACGTAGATCTTCTCGCCGTTGAGTACCCACTCGTCGCCGTCGAGGACGGCGGTGGTGGTGACAGCTGCGGAGTCCGAACCGAAGCCGGGCTCGGTGATGGCCATCGAAGCCCACACCTTGCCGAAGCGCTCGAGCTGCTCGTCGGTGGACACCGCGGCGATGGCCGAGTTACCGAGTCCCTGGTAGGGGATCGACAGGGTGAGGCCGACGTCGCCCCAGCAGGTCTCGATCACGTTCACCAGAGCGGACATGTTGCCGCCGTTGGCGTTCGCGGTCTTGCTGGGCTTGGCCGACTCGCTGTCCTTCTCGCGGCCACCGGCGGCTCCGCCGATTTCGCCACCGGCGTCGGACATGCCTTCGACCATCGACGCCATGGTGTCGAGTTCCACCGGGTACTCGTGCTCGGCGAGGTCGTACTTGCGGGAGATCGGGCGGAAGATCTCGGCAGCGACCTGATGAGCCTGATTCGCCTGCGCCCGAAGCTTCTTGGGAAGTTCAAGATTGATCATCGTGTATGTCCTTGGGTGAGTGCCATGGAAATTCGGGGCGGCGAGCTAGATGAGAACGATGCCCTCGGCGACGCCGACGGACCGCAGATCGCGGTACCAACGCTCGACCGGGTGCTCCTTGGTGAAGCCGTGACCGCCGAGCAGCTGCACGCCGTCGGAACCGATCTGCATGCCCTTCTCGGAGGCGAGTCGACGGGCGAGCGCCGATTCACGAGTGAACGACAGTCCCTGCTCGGCCCGCGAAGCGCCGCGCAACGTGACCAACCGCATGCCGTCGAGCTCGATGGCGATGTTGGCGACCATGAATGCCACGGCCTGGCGATTGCTGATCGGCTCACCGAAGGCGACACGATCGTTGACGTACGGAATGACGTAGTCGAGTACGGCCTGGCTCGTACCGACGGCCAGCGATGCCCAGCCGAGTCGCGCGAGGCCGATCGCAGCGCTGTACTCGGCGGCACGCTGGTCTGCGTCACCGTCGCCGAGCAGGGCCGACTCGGGAACCGCGACGTCGGTCAGGATCAGGCGACCCAGGCCGGCTGCGCGCAGGCCCATGCTCGGGTCGGCTTCGACGACGAGGCCCTTGGAATCGGACTCGACGATGAAGAATGCCGGACGGCCTTCGAGTTCTGCGGCGATGACGAACAGCTCGGAACTGCCGGCAGCAGGCACGAGGCTCTTGACTCCGTTGAGCTTGTAGCCGCTGGGGGAGCGAACGGCCTTGGTCTGCA